>JAISNW010000098.1 GCA_031276055.1 Deferribacteraceae bacterium
CCGCTATTGCAGTATAAGGCGTTCCCTTTCTTTTGAGGGCGTCTTTCATCTCGGTGTGCGGGATGTTCTTGTAGCGCCCTTCAATATTATGAAGTTCAAAGAGCCCCTCCAGCATATAGGTTTTCATTGGTCCGGTAGAGCCTATCTGAATCCCCCACTTTTTTACATTGTCAAACACCTTTTCAGCCGCCGCCGCATCTTTTAGGGCGGGAGTAAGCGAGCATAGGATGACGTCAAACTTCTTTGGGGGGGTGTAGTCAACCCAATCGCTTGCAACATATTCAATATTTGTTAGAGCGAGACTCTCAGCCGCTGCTTTAAGGTTTGAAAGCATTCCTGTGGAGATGTCAAGGGCGGTTACGCTCTTTGCCTCTCTAGCAATATTAAGGGTATACGCCCCCGTTCCAGCTCCAACATCCAGCACCTCGGCGCCGACAAAATCAACTCCATTCTCCCGCATCAGCCCCAGCATTTTGGCTTGATAAGGGCTGCCTTCAAGAAAAGAAGGGAAAGATTTTGATCTTAACTCCCAGAACTCTTTCTCTTGCATGTATATTCCGCCTTTTCTAATTTATTATAAATTTAGCCGTCCCGTAATTTTCCCTTTATTTACCAGCTCTTTAAGCGTTTGTTTTGCAATCTTCCCTGAACTTGTCAGGGGGATTTCATCGGTGATTATAATCTGTTTAGGCAGTTTATATGCAGCAAGGTTCTCTTTTAGATACTCTTTCACACCGCCCTCATTATATGTTTCATCAACAGTTATATACGCCGCCGCCGTTTCATCGTTCTTAACTTTTATCCCTATAACAGCGGCAAGTTGGATGCCGGGGTATTTATACAATATATCCTCTATCTCCCGCGGATAAACGTTCATCCCTTTAGAGATGATCATATCTTTTATCCTATCAACTATAACTATGTAGCCTTCCTCGTCGATAAAAGCGGCGTCTGCTGTATGCAGCCACCCATTTTTCAACGCCTGCGCTGTCTCTTCAGGCTTGTTCCAGTAGCCTTTCATTACCGTTTCGCCTCTGATGCACAACTCGCCTTTGGTATTTATAGGGAGGGTGTTGTCATTTTCATCAACAACCTTAACTTCAACATATAAAAAAGGGGTGCCTGCTGTGCCCGCCTTTGAGCGGTAGCGCGGGTTGAATGATACCACAGGGGAGGCTTCGGTTAAACCGTAGCCTTCTAAAAGGGGGATGCCGAAGTTTGAGTAAAATTTATTGCAAATCTCTTGAGCAAGAGGAGCTCCGCCGCTTACACAGTAACGAAAAGGGAACAACAGCTTTGTAATAAAGTTTGTTTCCATGCGGGCGAAGGCGGCAAAGAGTTGAGGCACTCCAAGCAAGATGGTAGGGCGCAGGAATAAAAGCTGCCTCTTGAAAGATTTTTTCTTAGCATCGTTTACATTGGCAAGCAGTATAATACTGCAGCCGCCCTCTAAAGGTCCTAAAATACATGTCATAAAGGTATACGCGTGAAAAAGGGGGAGGATGGTTAAAATTCTGTGCTCAGGGGTGGTGTTTAGCTTATACTTAAAGCCGTAGGCATTTGCTATAAGGTTGCGGTGGGTGAGCATTACCCCTTTTGACGCCCCTGTGGTGCCGGAGGTATAGACTAGGCTTGCAAGATCATCTAGGGTAATGACAGGCTCTGTATAATCTTTCACAGTTGAATAGTGGGAGATATTTATAGAAGTAAACTCAACATCCTTAAATGTGAAAATATGCTCAAGCGATCTTACTTCAGATTTTACAATGTAGACCGCCTTTTCAAACTCTTCGGTGGTAATAAAAAAGCGCGCCTCGCAATCGTTTAAGTTTACCGCTACCTCCCGCCCTGAGAGGAAGGTGTTGATCGGCACGGTAATCACCCCGAGCAGAGCCGCCCCAAAATACGCATATAAAAATTCCGGTGAATTAGAGATAAGGATCGCCGCCCTATCCCCCTGTTTAGCTCCATTTGCAGCTAAGGCGTTTGCTACGCGCACCGCCTCCTCGCAAGTTTTCCGGTAAGATATTCTCTCTTTATTGAAAAAGATATAAGTTTTGCGTGGAAAACGTTCTAGATTCTTTGTCAGCAGCTGGCTAACGGAGGAGAATTCGAAATTTTCCACAGGATGCCTCCACCTATCAACGGTTTATATCTCACCTTTATACACCATCTCTTTGAGGGTTTGCTTGGCAATCTTACCGGAGCTGGTGATAGGAATCTTATCTGAAACAATAATATTTTTTGGGTGCTTGTAAGCTGCAAGATTCTCTTTTAGATAGTCCCTAAGGTTTTTTTCGTCATAGTTTTCGTCTACTGAAATATACGCCGCCACCACCTCGTCATTTTTGACTTTCACCCCTATAACAGCGGCAAGTTGGATGCCGGGGTATTTATATAAAAGCTCCTCTATCTCCCGCGGATAAACATTTAACCCTTTGGATATAATAAGGTCTTTTATCCTGTCAACTATAACAATGTAGCCTTCCTCGTCTATATATGCGATATCTCCCGTGTGCAGCCAGCCATCCTTTAGGGCTTGAGCGGTCTCTTCTGGCTTATTCCAGTAGCCTTTCATTATTGATGCTCCTCTAACGCAGAGCTCTCCATTTGTATTTATAGGAAGGGTGTTTCCGTCTTGGTCTACAACTTTTACCTCAAGGTTATACAGCTGTGTGCCTATCGTTCCCGCCTTAGGTCTTGTTCTAGGGTTAAAGGATACTATTGGGGAGGCTTCGCTTAAACCGTAGCCTTCCACCACAGCTTTGCCGTAGCTTTGGTAAAATTTATTCAATATCTCCATAGCAAGCGGCGCTCCGCCGCTAACACATAGGTAGAAGGGGAATAATAACCGTGTAATCCAGTTAGGTTCAAGTTTTGTGAGGGCTGTATAAAGTTGAGGGATGCCTATTAGCACCGTAGGGCGTAAGAGAACGAGCTGTTTCTTAAACTGCTTTTTTGCCATATCTTTTACAGAGGCTAAAAGGATGATGCTGCAGCCCGCCTCCAGAGGCCCTAAAATGCACGTTGTAAAAGCATAGGCGTGAAATAGAGGGAGGAGCGCCACAAAACGGTCTTTGCTCCTAGAGCTAAGTTTCACCTTAAAGCCGTATATATTCGCCATGAGGTTGTTGTGGGTGAGCATAACCCCTTTTGGAACGCCTGTGGTGCCAGAGGTGTATAGCAAAGTTGCGAGGTCTTCTGAAGTTATCTCGACATCTTGAAAGTCTTTCACAATGGAGTATTTTAAGAGGTCGACGCTGTTAAAAGCTGTTTCCCCAAATGAGAAAACTTTATCTAAACTTTTAACATCTTCTTTTACAACCGAAACAACCTTTTCAAATTCAACAGATGATATAAGATATTTTGCGCCGCAGTCGTTTAGATTTACAGCCGCCTCCCGCCCAGAGAGAAAGGTGTTTACCGGCACCGTGACAGTTCCGAGCATAACCGCCCCAAAGTAGGCGTATAAAAATTCCGGTGAATTAGAGATAAGGATCGCCACCCTATCCCCCTGTTTAACGCCGTTTGCGGCTAAAGCGTTTGCAACCCTAACAGATTCTTCGTAGGTTTTCTGGTAGCTTATCTTCTTGTCATAAAAAAAGATGTAGGTTTTTTTTGAAAACCTCTTGGCAATTTTGATAAAGAGCTCTCTAACATTGGCAAACTCGTATTTCTCCACCTTTCCCCTCTCATAATCTCAATTTTTATCCCGCTTGGGAAACCTCTGATCAGGTAAGGTTACACATTATTTATATGTATTGTCAATATGTATTGTCAATATGTTTTGTAAAATGTAGAGCAGTAAAAAGTGCAAATTCCAATTTGCACTTGCATTTTTTGCGTTTGCATAAAGACACGAGGCATCAGTAACGTGGAATTCTTGGAAAGCGGACTTTTTAGCCTTGTTTACTTCTTAGAGCCTCTATCTCGGATATACTAAGCTCTGTTATTTCTGAAATAAGGGATATATCAAATCCTTTTTTTAGCATTCTCACAGCATCATCCAACTTACCTTTAAGTTCGCCTTCAGCCCTTGAGACTATCATGCTGTGATCCCAATCGCCTAAAAACTTCCGACGTGATCGAAATTTAGCCCGCTCATGCTCATCCTGGCTTATATGAACCAATACCTCATTAGCCATCTTTATCTCCCTCCTTGCACCTATTATACTCTCTATCAACCCCTTATAATTAGGGTGGTCAGCGTATCTGAAATACACCGCCCAGCCTTCAGCGCCGTTCATAGCATCCACAAACCCTATGTTTATAGATTATACTTTTCAAACAGATATAATGTCAAGGATGCAAAAAAGGATCGCCCGCAATTCCAGCAAAAAGGGGAAATTTTGGATAGTTAGATAAATTATCGGTTAATTTTAAAATATAATTGACTTATCTTTTTATTTTATTTATAACAAACTTTAATTATCTTAACTAACTTACATTATAAGGAGTAAGTATGCGTTCTATATTTAAGTTATCTATTTTTATAACTATGGCAGCTATTCTCTTTGGCTGCTCAAGCTCTGATTCAGGCAGTTCCACCCCCCCCCCACCCACAACTAAAAGCCTCAACGGAGTAGTAATAGACCCTCCTGTTACAGGCGCCAGAGTTGTGCTCTGGGGGGAAATTGACGGCTCTTATCAGCCCGCTAACTTCTGCGGAGCAGGCAAAAACACTATCTGCAATACATATACCAACAATGAAGGGCGTTTCTCTATTATCTACGATCTCAGTAAGGATATCTCAAACTTTTATCTCGTCACGCACGGCGGAACGGATACACTTTACAACACAGATCTAACGGGAATCTCTCTTTATTCCCCGCTTGCTCTATTTGATGTGGAAAAAGATATTATCGTCTCTCCTATCACAACGGTTGTGAACTCTCTAATAGTTAATGAAGGCGTTTCATTGAGCGATGCTGTTCAGAACACCGCCAACGCCCTAAATATTAGCGAAGATTTAGTTGCTGTAAGCCCGCTAGAGAGCGCCGAACTTCTAAAGGCGAGCTATCTTGTTGTTAAAGCGGCGGAGTTTATCCATAACGAATCCGTTGAGGACCCATTAACAAAGATTGCGGCAGCTGTGAAAGAGGAGCCAACCCTCACCATAGCTGACGATGGATTTTTAAATAAACTCTTTGAACTTTCAGATATAAC
>JAISNW010000105.1 GCA_031276055.1 Deferribacteraceae bacterium
TATTACAAGAGTATATAGCCCGAGGCACATACCGTTTTCCGCCTGGAGAATCGATGCGGATAATTACCGATATATTCGCTTATTGTAAAGACAGCGTCCCTCTCTGGAATACGATAAGCATCAGCGGTTATCATATACGAGAAGCAGGCTCTAATGCCGCTCAAGAGATAGCCTTCACCATAGCAGATGGGATTACCTATGTTCAATCCGCTATAGATGCGGGTTTAGATGTAGACCAGTTTGCAGGGCGGCTCTCCTTCTTCTTTAACTGCCATAACAACTTTTTAGAGGAGATATCTAAATTCCGCGCAGCAAGGAGGCTATGGGCGGATATTATGGTAAATCGATTCCATGCAAAAGATCCGCGCTCAACGATGCTTCGTTTCCACACCCAAACTGCAGGCTGCACCCTTACCGCGCAGCAGCCTGAAAATAATATCATCAGGGTAGCCGCGCAAACCCTTGCCGCAGCCCTTGGGGGAACTCAATCTCTGCATACAAACTCTTTTGATGAAGCGCTGGCTCTGCCGACAGAAAAATCTGTTCAGATAGCTCTAAAAACTCAGCAGATTATCGCCAATGAAACAGGGGTGGCAGACAGCATCGACCCGCTTGCAGGCAGCTACCTTATCGAGTCTTGGACAGATCAGTTGGAGCAGAAAGCCCGTGCATATATAGATAAGATTGATGAGCTGGGGGGGATGCTTAGGGCAATCGAGCAAGGTTTTGTTCAGAAAGAGATTCAGAACAGCGCCTATGAGTATCAGATAGCCATTGAGAAGAAAGAACAGATCATCGTTGGGGTCAACGAATATAGAATTCAAGAAGCCCCGCCTAAAGACCTTTTGCGCATAGACGCCAGCGTGGAGAAGAATCAGTGCGAAAAATTGGCAAAGCTGCGAAATGAACGCAACGCCGCCGCCGCTGAAACTACAGTTCAAAACCTTATTAGAGCCGCTAAAGATGGTTCAAATATCATGCCGTGCATGGTGGAAGCTGCAAAGGCTTATGTAACCATAGGGGAGGCGATGGGCGCGTTGCAGACGGTCTTTGGCGAGTATACGGAGAATGTGGTTTTATAATCTATGCAAGAGATAAAAGGCGGGGGCGTCTGCACCCCCGAAGGTTTTCAGGCAGCGGCGCTGTCTGCGGACATTAAAGGGAAGGCGGATGGAAAGCTGGATTTCGCCGTCCTTTTAAGCGATGAAGAGTGCGAAACAGCTGCTTTATTCACCACAAACCGAGTGAAAGCCGCCCCTGTTTTATATAGCTCTGAACTAGCGGCAAGAGGCGGGAAATTCTTCGGTGCAGTGGTAAACAGCGGAAACGCCAACGCCTGCACAGGTGCAGAGGGGCTTACCGCTTGCAGAGAGATAACAGCCGCTCTTGAAAAGGAGTTCTCCCTTAGAGATGCTTCTCTACTTGCCGCCTCTACGGGCGTTATAGGCGCACCCCTCCCTCTTGAAAAGCTCTTAGGGAAAGTTGCTGAATTTCCCGCAAATCTTGACGATGAAAATGGGACGAGGTTTGCAGAGGCTATCATGACCACCGATACTGTATCTAAAGAGTGCGCTGTTCTATTGAACAGCGGAGAGGGGGTTTATGTTCTAGGCGGGGCGGCAAAAGGGGTGGGGATGTTAGATCCAACCCTCGCCACCATGCTTGTTTTTATTACAACTGACGCCTGCGTTACTAAGAGCAGCTTGCAAGAAGCCCTTAAAAAAGCGGCATCGCGGACTTTTAACGCTATAACTGTTGACGGCGATATGTCAACCAATGACTCTGTATTCCTCTTTGCAAACAGTATGAGCGGTATTAAGCCGGAGATATCCCAGTTTGAAGAGGCTCTTGCATATCTATGCAAAAAATTAGCAATTATGTTGGTAAAAGATGGAGAGGGGGCAAAAAAACTGGCTGCTATAAAAGTTTGCGGCGCAAAAAACACCGATGAAGCTAAACTTTGTGCAAAGAAGATCGCCAACTCCCCTCTGGTTAAAACTATGTTTGCAGGAGAAGATCCAAATTGGGGAAGGCTCTTAGCGGCGGCGGGAGCTAGCGGTGCAGAGTTTGAACCTGATAGAGTTTCTGTGCGCTTTAACGAGCTATTATATGTATCGGGCGGTAAACTCATCGACCCCGCTTTAGAAGGAGAAGTGGGCGCCATTATGAAAGCGCCGGAGTTCTCAATAGAGATTAACTTAAATGCGGGCGATGCAGAATTTACATCCTATACCTGCGATCTCACAAAAGAATACATCGCTATAAACGCCGACTATCGAAGTTAAACAGAAGTTCTGCTGCGAATTATACCGTCTGCTGCATATAGGATAACCCCCAGCCATATGAAGAAGAACACAACAAAGAGGTGGAACGAAAAAGGCTCCTTAAAAAAGAAGATTCCTAAGAGAAATGTGACAGTGGGAGAAGAGTATTGAAGCACCCCAACTGTAATAAGCCTTAGACGTTTTACCCCCATTGCGTAGCCTATCAGAGGGAGTATCGTTATAGGGCCTGCCAAGATTATCAGAGATTTTGCCGCTAGAGTCTCTTCAAAAAAGTTATTCCTCTCATGGATAATAAAGAAAGAGAGGATTGCAGGCAGTAAGAGCGCCAAAGTTTCAAAGAACATTCCGTGCATTACATTCACCTTCACCAATTTATGCAAAGCCCCATAGATTGCAAAGGTAGAGGCTAGAGCGAGCCCATAAATAGGGACCTCTCCTAAATTTAGCGCCATATAGCAAACTCCAACAAGCATTAGAAATGCAGCCAGTTTCTGCAAGGCGCTTAGATACTCCCTAAAAAAGATTACCCCAATAACAGCGTTCATAAGGGGGTTTATGTAATAGCCCAAACTGCTCTCCAGCACATGAGCGGTTGCTATAGCCGATATAAAGAACCACCAGTTAAGCCCAATGAATATTCCGCACGCCGTAAGTAAAAGGATGGCGGACTTATCTTTAGCTATCTGCAGCAGCTCTTTTAGCTGCCCTAGCAAAGCTGCGGCTAAAAGCACAAAGAGAAATGAGAAGATGACTCTATAAGATGTTAGAAGAGTTGGCGGTATGTCAAAGAGCTTCTCCCAATAGATAGGGATAATCCCCCAGAAGAGAAAAGATGCAAGGGTTGCAGAAAAACCGATAAACCCCTGATTATGAAGGAGGGCTTTATTCATTCAGTATCAGGCAATGTTTTATCGTGCACCGATAGACAGATTTTCAACCCAATATCTTTATCAGGCGCATTTTCAGAAAATAAAAACATAAATATATACTAATTTCCTCTGTATTTTTATTTTATCTTTTTAATTATTTCTTCGATATTGCTGTATAATAACTAATAATTATATCTCTTAAAATTATTCTTTAATATTTCAATTTTTGGTTTTAATTCATATCTCATTTATAAATATGATTTACTATATTTTCCTTTTAATGAATTATTACATACATCTATTAAGTTATTATCCTTTCCTGCTGTTTGTATATAGTGGTTCAAAATTCTTTCTGTTAATTTTTTGTCCCAATTTGCACATGCTATTGCTAAGTATTTTCTTCCGCCGGAAATTCCAACTGAAATATCATTATGAATATGTAAATCCCAGCATAATTTAATAATTTTTTCTATTGTATTATCATCTGGAACCATTTTGTCATACGCCAATGCCATTAAAGACCCTATAATTACGGAAATACGTCCGAATTCCAATAATTCCAATACAGGCAAACCGTCATTCAAAGATTGCCTTTTTAATTGAACATAAGTGGTTGCGGCACATATTGTTACAGCGTCATGAGAAATATTATCCGTTACAATTTTTTCTATATTTCCCATTGCATTTTTATAATTTATTATTCCCAATGATTTTATCATTTCACATTGGGTTTCCCATCTCTTTTTATCTTTTATCTCCTCAAGATATTTTTTATATAAGTCATCCCCCAATTCTACAATGATTTTTTTTCCAATTTCTTTTGCAGCCCTTCTTCTGTCTGATGATTTTGTTGAGTTTAATTTCTCAACAATTTCCTCATTAGTCATTCCAATTTCTCCCTAAATAATAATCAGTAGTTAAATTTCACTCTCCCCCGACTCCATAGCTTTCTTCTGTTAAATTATCAAACTGCTCCGTTGCGGGAAGTTGAGTAGAAAGCCGTGCTTTAAGCACCTCTCCCATCTCCTCTCTGGTAGATATAATATGGGCGGTAATAAAGACCATAAGGTTAGTTTTTTCAGAAGTTTCAGACTCTGTCTTAAAAAGCCAGCCTATAATCGGGATATCGCTTAAAAGAGGGATTCCGCTCGCTGTGGTGGAGGAATCGTCTTTCATAAGCCCGCCTATAACCATTATAGTTTTATCGTAAAGTTGAACCCTCGTTTTTGTGGTGCGTGTTAAAGTCACAGGGCTAGCGTTGCTGAAAGAGGAAGGGGAGACTTTGTTGACCTCCTGCTCTATCTCAAGGTTGACAAGATCATCCCCAACGATATGCGGGGTAACCTTTAGACGTGTTCCCACATTGCGGTAGTCAAAGGTTTGTATCGGATTATTGTTTGTGTCGTATTTTTCGCTTGTGATATAAGGGCGCGTCTCTCCTACAAACACTTCTGCCTCTTCGTTATCAAGAGTTAGTATCTGAGGTTTGGAAATAATATTAACCCCCGAATCCTCCTGTATAGCGGTGAAAAAAGCGCCTATGGAAGGAAATTTGATCCCGTTGTATGTGATAACATCCCCTATAAGCCCCGCGCTGAAACCGCCTGGAAGAGCTGTCATAGGGTTGCCGGTGCCTGATGTGATAGTACCGAATATCCCTCCAAGCGTGCCGTCCGCCGCAGAGTTTCCGAACCCCATTACACTATCGCTGGCGCCCGATAAGAACCACTCCACCCCAAATTTGTTTGTGGCGTCAAGGCTTATCTCAAGGATGAGGGCTTCCACATATACCTGTTTACGCGGAATATCCAACTTTTCAATCATCTTTTCTAGGTTGTTGTAAAATTCACTATCGCCTAGCGCAATTATAGAGTTAGTGCTCTTATCAGAAGAAACGCTTGAGCGGGAGGCAGCTGCAGGGCGGCTTGCAGGCGCTCCTTGCGCCGCTGGTGCGGCGGTGTTGCCGAAGAGTTTATTTAACACCTTTTCTATATCTTCAGCTTGAGCAAATTTGATATAAAATACCCTTGGAAGCGTGTTTTCTGCAACAGATTTAATATCAATCTGGGAGATCATATACTCTATCTTTTTATAATCCATAGCGGTGGCGGCGATAATAATAACATTTGATAGATCATCCGATAGAAAAACAGGAGGATACCCTCCAATATTCTGTCTATTGAGCATATCGTTAAACATCTTTGTTAAGAGCTGCTCCATTTTGGAGGCTGCAATATTTTGGAGGGAGATGCTGTATAAATTGTACCTGTCGGCATATTCATCCATCTTGCTGCATATCTGGCGCATCTTTTCGATTCTAGAGCCGAAATCCCGCACCACAACCCCGTTTATCCCTTTTAGGTCGTTTATATCGCCGTGTCGGGATTTTACCCTCAAAAGTGCGGCTTTTAGCGGAACGATATTATAGTTTGACATGGTGACTATAGCTGTAACAAACTCCTCGCCGTCTAAACGTTCATCACCTGTAAAACGTTCATCATAATTGGCAAAGTCTTTATCAGCTACAACTATAATATTATCTCCCTCTTGAACCGCCGCTAGACCGTTCACACGCAAAGCAGCATAGAATATCTCCATAATGGCGGCGGCGGTCATAGGGTATTGAGATGCAATATTTACAGTGCCTCTAAGATCAAGCTCATTATAAATTATATTTACTTCAGCAAAGGATGAAACAAATGTGATAAACTCTTTCATGGAGATATTCTTAAAAGCCACATCATAGCTTTTCGGCGCAGCAAGGGCAGTAGCGGAGAATAGCGCAAAGGCGCTGAACAGTATTATTATCTTTTTCATTGCACTTCCACAAAGAGCGTTTTTCTAGCGCCGTTGCGAGTTATATCAACGCTGATGGCATTTATATCGGCAACTTCTTGGAGCATATTAAATAAAATTTGCGGATTGGTCAACTCCTCTCCATTTATGCGGTTGATAATATCGCCGGGTTGAATCCCTAACTTTCTAACAGGCGATTCGTTTTGCATCCGCACTATTCTATAGCCTGCAAGAGAACCATCCACATATGCAGGGCTTGCAAGGAGGGTGGATATAACTTTATTAATATCTTTAATCTGGCTTGTAATCTCCGCTCTATCTAATGTTATATTCTCTGTCGCTTCACTTCTAACAGTTGCAGGGGTGGAGGGGCGGAACGGTTGCGCACCGCGGGAAACGGGAGGCGTTGAAGCTGAATCTTTTAAGCCGTCTTGAAGCTCTAATGTGTGCTCCGCTCCATTATAGCTTACAACCGCTGAGGCCGCATCAATGCTTTCCAGCTTATAGCCTTCAATATCGAGCCCTTGTTTAAGCACCAAAACATCTTTATTGCTTTTAAGCAGTATCGCCCTAATATCGCTGCCATCAGTTCCTGCGATGATCCCTGTAAGCCGCCCATCAAAACCAGCGCCATCCAAAGAAGGCTGCCCCGAACGAGCGCCGCCCCCGCCTGAAACTCTTTCAGGTTGGGGAATATCTTTTTCAATGTCAAAAATATTCCGTTCAGCAACTGCTAAAGCGAGGGCGTCTAACGCGGCTGCGGGGTTGTCTTGATTAGGCGCGCCGCCCGCTAAATTAGGGATAGGAGGAACTACAATGAGGTATTTAGCAGCGCTGCCGGCAAAGTAAGCAGAGAAAAGCCCTAACAACGCCGCGCACAGATACGCACTATAATTTAATATTTTCATGCAATTATCTACCTATCATAGCGTAAATGATATACATCCCCGCAGCAAAAAG
>JAISNW010000172.1 GCA_031276055.1 Deferribacteraceae bacterium
GCGCTATCATCACTAGAACCGTTTACTAGAGCATCTATACGCTCTGATAAGCTGTTAAACACCGCCGCCTTCTCCCCTAGCTTTTTTAACACGGGGATATACTTTGAAAGGCGCGGATCTCCTTTAGCTAAAGGGCTTCCTGCTACATATATCCTTGTAAGCTCGTTAGAGAGCTCGTTTAATACCGGTATTGCCATATTTAGTAACCAAACCTTATAACTTCGTTTGTGGTGAGAAGCGCTGTAGGCACAGCGTAAAGTATCTGTTTTAATAGATCATGTTCAAAACGTGCAATCAACACCCCCTCATCAACCTGTTCACGAGAGAGGTGTTTTATTAGATGTGCAAAAGCTCCGTCTATCCGCAGAGGGAGGCAGACGCCCGCTTCATCAAAGATAAAATAACCGCCTTCGGCGTCTATGCCTAGTCGGGAATATTTTAGGGGGTATATCGGAAATTTATCTGCAAGGGGGTTTTTTATCTGGTTTTTTACCGACTTTATCACCTGGGCAAAGTCTGTTGCACCTGCTTTTTGCGCCTTTTTTAGATCATCGGCTGCAACCGCTCTGCTAGGGATGAAGTTATCCCAACGAACTCTAGGGTTTTTATCGCCAGGGTATATAAACAACTCTTCAGTAGTAATAACAGAAAAGAAGGAGTCTTCCTCTTTAACATGTTTTAGAGCATTAAAAGGGCGGAAATTTTTTGTTAGGTATATCTCGCCGTTTGTGAGGCAGAACCAGATACCCTCGTCAACAAACTCTCTTCTGGCATGATCGGTGATAACAGAAAAACCCACCTGAAAGAGTTCTGCGTTGGGAATATAAAGCCCCTCCTCTTTAAGCTCGGCAAGTTTCCAAGCGTAGCCTAGCTGCTCTTCAATAGATGAGTGAATGGAGGCGTCTTTACTTACAGGCTTATAATCCGCCTCTTTAGCCTCAAGATCGGCTGCCTTTCCTTCCAGATAAGAGCGCCCCCTCTTTGTAAGAGCGTGTAGATAATTCACCGCTTCTATGGCGGCAATAAAATCAGCGTCTTTTGATTTCTGCGCCTCGCTTGCAGCTGCGACAAGCTCTGTTAAGGCAGCTTGCACCCCTGCAATGTAATAGTTGCCCAGCTGTTTGGCCTGTTCTAAATATAGCGCTAGATTTTTTCGGTCTATCGAGTGCAGCCCCGCAGATACGATATTTCTCAAGATTTTTTCTGCTAGGTCTATCCCCTCAAGCTGTTTTCGGCACTTTTTAGCAGCTGCCGCCTTTAACTTCTGAACATTCTTTTCAGCGGTTTTAGGATCAACTTCCGCTTCAGCCGCTTTACTCTCCTTCTTTTCAGCGCGCTGTTTAGCTTTGCTCCGTTTTGCTAATACATCTTCAGGGATCTCAGCGGTTTTGAAAGTTTTCCCCAACATTTTAGAGTATAAGAGCCCTACCGCATGTTTGCACGGAATCTGTCTGCTAGGGCACGAGCAGCGGGGGATAGGCTTTGACGGATCAGAAAAATCCACTGAACATTGATAGGGGGACTTTCCGCTTCCTTGACAGCTGCCGAATATAATAGAATCATCGCTTGAAATATAAAGCTCTTGAAAGCTGTTTTTTACCGCTAGAGATTTACCCGCAGATTGAGCGGAGGCGTTGCCGGTAAATTTATTGATAAAATCCTCTGTGATATTGATCATAACTCCACCTACCCTGCAAACTCACGGCACGCTCTATAAAGCCCTTGCCAAGCTGTCCCGCGCTTTTTCATTATATTTTCAAGATACTCGCTCCAAGCAACCATATCTTTCTCTTCATCTTTTACAACCGCGCCTGTAAGCCCTGCTGCAATATCCGCGTCCCGCACGCTTCCATCGCCGAAAGAACCCGCCAACGCCATAGCGTTTGTTAAAAGGCTTATGGCTTCCGCTGTGGATACCGCACCCGTAGGGGGTTTAACCTTCTGTTTGGCGTCAAGGGTTTGACCGCTCCTTAACTCTCTAAAAACTGTCACCACCTTATTTACAGCTTCATCCGCGGGGATTTTAGCTTTGAGAGAGTAGTTTGCGGCGATCTCCCCTACCCTCTTTTTTACGATCCCTGTTTCTGTTTCAAGATCAGAGGGTGAAGGGAGAGTTACTATATTAAAACGGCGCTTTAGGGCGGCGCTCATATCGTTTACCCCTTTATCACGCGTATTGGCGGTGGCGATAATGGAAAAGCCGCGTTTAGCGGCGACATCCCGCCCTAACTCGTTTATGGCTATAGTCTTTTCTGAAAGGATAGATATTAAAGCATCTTGAACTTCAGACTGGCAGCGGGAAATCTCCTCTACCCTAGCTATCCCCCCATCTTCCATAGCTGTCATAATAGGGCTTTTAATAAGGGCTCTATCACTAGGACCTTCAGCTATAAGCAGGGCGTAATTCCACGAATAACGTATCTGCTCCTCGCTTGTGCCTGCTGTTCCTTGAACAACTTTGGAGCTGTCGTTATAGATGGCGGCGGAGAGGTTTTCTGAAAGCCAAGATTTTGCCGTTCCAGGCTCCCCAATAAGTAGAAGCGCCCTATCTGTAAGGAGGGTGGCGATGGCGACTTCCACCAAACGATTATACCCTATATATTTTGGGATTATATCAACCCCGCCCGCCTTGCCGCCTATAATAAACTTCAGCACCGATTTAGGCGACATCTGCCAGCCGGAAGGCGCTGCATCTTTATCATCTTTTTTAAGAGCTTCTATCTCATGAGAATAGAGCTTTTCAGCAGGAAGCCTGAGAATTTCCTTTTCTTTTTTTGTTTCAGCCATTTGCCGCCACCCCAAATCTTATCTAACTATTGTTTGTTATAAATTTAATAAGATAAGTTGTCAAATTAATTATTTTTTGATAAACATAGATAGTTATATATATTAAGAAGTGTTGACAACGAGGAGCGGAGTTATGAAAAAGCTGTCTGTTCTTATCTTTAGTTTATACTCGTTTATTCTATACGCCCAAAGCATTAATCCTGAACTTTTGAAGAGAGCCAATGCAGGCGATGCAAGCGCACAATACGAAGTTGGTAATATATATTACGGTGGATACAATGTTTTGCAAGATTATAAGAAAGCCGCTGAATGGTATCTAAAAGCGGCAAATCAAGGATACGCCCCGGCGCAAAACGACCTTGGATATATGTATAGGTACGGAGAAGGGCTCACACAGGATTATAAAA
>JAISNW010000175.1 GCA_031276055.1 Deferribacteraceae bacterium
GGTGTTTAACAGCTTATCAGAGCGGATAGATGCTCTAGTAAACGGTTCTAGTGATGATATATTCACTGCATTACACGCAAGGAAGCGCCTCTGCAGATGGAGAGGTTAAAACCCCCGCCTATAACTCTCACGCTGTAAGCACCTATAATATTCCGTATTCCCAGCTGTCAGAAACGATTGAGATGCTCTCTAAGGATTCTAAGGAACACTCCGCTATTCCTGAAACCCTTTATGAATCAGGGCTTTACAAAGACCCGCGGTTATTTCCATATTTTGTTAAAGCGATAAGTGATTCTCACTCCGTTATATCAGACTATAATT
This sequence comes from Deferribacteraceae bacterium, assembly GCA_031276055.1. GTDB lineage: Bacteria > Chrysiogenota > Deferribacteres > Deferribacterales > JAISNW01 > JAISNW01. The sequence continues at coordinate 322 of JAISNW010000175.1, forward strand.
CCATATTTAGAAGGTGATCTTGATATTCAGGGCGGTAAGAGGCACGGACGCATCTTTAGGCTTTTACATCAACTAAAAGGCAAAGATATTATCCCATTGGCTGAAAGGGCCGCCGCTGAAGGTTCACCTCATGTGGCAACCGCCGCTATAGCCGCTTTAGGAGAAGACGCTAAATTTGAAGAGTTTCTTCTAATCCACGCCAAAGATAAAAAGGCGGAGGTGCGCGGCGCTGCGCTCGCCGCTCTTACAAAGTTAAATTCACCAAAAGGCGCCGAGATGCTTATAGCGGAGCTCGGCAAGAGCAATATTTTGCATATAGAGCTTGCTGCAAGCAACTCTGAAGGTAAGGGAGTTTTTCAAAAGGTTGTTGAAGAAACTAAAAGCGCTTTTGCAGATTTTGAAAATGACTTTGCAAAGTTTGATAAATACCCCGCCCGGGGGAACTTTATAAATGGCTTTGCGCCAATAAGCACCCTAAAGCCGAAACCTTTTATAAAATTTTGCTGAAGTTGGGATTTACGGAAAGAGAGATAAGGGAGTAAAGCCCTTGAAAGTGCGAATATTCCGGCTACCACTCTTTAAGTTTTTTGCCGTTATAGTCGGTAAAGTTGCCTGCGAGGATACGAAAATAATCTATGATATATAATAATAGCAAAAAAGACCAAACTGTTATAGAGAGCCAAACTGTATCAGAGAGCCAGACTATATTAGAAAACCAAGCAATATTTAACCGTGCCAAATAAAGCAGAAAAGGTGCAGCAAAGATGAATATGAAAAAGATACCGGAGATAAATTTCCTCAAATAAAATCGGTGTAACCCTATGAAACCAAAATAATAACAGAGTGTGAGAGCAAGTGATCTGCTTGAACCTTCATAAAGGGGGATTCTCCTGATTTTATCTGGAGTAAGCCCTTTCGCCCTCATAGATTCGTGTATAATTGCGGCTCGCTGTTTTCTTAGTATAATGCCAAAAATTAAAAGGAATAAACTAAAGATCATAGCCAGAATTATCAGAACTTTTTCCTTCTCAGGCAACTTTGAAAGATTTAAGCCCCCCTCAAGGAAACAGCTTTTATAAAACCAGCCTAAAACCACCAATAGCAATAAAAAGCTAGTTATGGCTGTATATATGAACGGCCGCCATAATTCTTTGACCATGCGCACACGATTTGCATCGGTAGGAATATCTCCGATAATTCTGATCTTTTCAACGCTGCCGCTATCACAGATATACTTAAACCGTTCATTTCTATAGTTGCATAGTGCAACCCATATTAAATTAAAATCCAGTTGTGAAGTTAATGATGTTTTGTATATAGGCTCGATATTTCTGCAATGATTGCCAGGTAGACCCCTTTTTATATTTTCCACAATCTTATCGTTATGAGCCTGCTGGCAACTCTCCGCAAAAGCCTCCGCATCAGATTTTAACGTCATATCAACCAGAAAATCGGTCTCTTCGTATTCTTCTGTCTGTTTGCAATGTGAAACATTATTTATAAAATCTCTATATTGATAAAAACTTTTTGACGCAATGCAATAGTATAAATTTTGTCCTCTGAGATCTCCTGAATGATTACGCCAATCTGTTACGGTTCTGCTTCTTTGAACAGTTTCATGCACCGTTCTGCCGTTGTGGTCTATCCGCGTTTCGTAATCGGTGTAGTAGACTGTTCTATCATAGCCTACTTGAGCGGTATATGTGCCTTCGTAGTCGGCCTGTATGTGATAGTATGGAATATATAGTTTAACACACTCCTCAAAATAGGTTGTCTGTGTAACATCAATTGGGGTATAGATGCTGTGAAGTAAGTTTTCCATTATTTTGCTCTTTAAGTCATATTCATCTACGGTCGATTTGCCAAAAAAACTCCTATCTATAGTATAGTCTTCACCCTCAATATTGATATTTTTGCCGCCGCAAGCTAAACAGTATTTTAACGGTTTCTTTGAAAACAGATAAGCGGCGCCGCAATCTTGACATGAACAACTATTCATAATTACAAGAGTATCCTTTTTAAAAGTTATCCAATCTTCAAGGTTAAAATATCATTATTATTTGACATAATCAATTATGTAAGGAATAATTAGGGAGAATATTTATCTGAGGAATTTTTATGGCAATACCTATATTAAACGAGCTCTCTAACGAGCTTACAAGGATATATGTAGCAGGAAGCCCTTTAGCTAAAGGTGATCCGCGCCTTTCAAAGTATATCCCCGTGTTAAAAAAGCTAGGGGAGAAGGCGGCGGTGTTTAACAGCTTATCAGAGCGTATAGATGCTCTAGTAAACGGTTCTAGTGATGATAGCGC
>JAISNW010000191.1 GCA_031276055.1 Deferribacteraceae bacterium
CTGTATCAATTACAACTTTGCGAATTCCTTTAAGGTCTCTGCCTGCACCTAAAATAGTGTCGGGAAGGCGGTATTGCGTGCTGCAGTTTTCACACCCCCCTCCTTTTTGAAGGATGCGGATTCTAACGTGCGGGTTGTCCCACTGGTGAAAGGCAATATTAGGAGCGCCGACCCCGATATTATTTTCAGAATTCCTGCCTGTAAGGGAGTTTACAGCGTTTGGGCGCAGATACTGCTTTGCTGTAGCCCTCTTAACCCCTTCTTTTATCCCTTCAATATAGTCTGCCTCTCTCTCTCCTGCGGGATAATCTACAAAGATATTTAAGAACCCTGTATCTTGACAGATAGGGTAAGAGTGTTTACGAGCGAGCTCTATATTCTCTAAGATGGCATTGAGGGCAACATGTGCAGACGAGCCCGCAGCCTCTGCATCTAACGCTTTTTTTATGGCGTCTTGCCAAGCGGGGGCTAAATCTGTAGATGAACGACGTATCAACTCCTCAACAGCCCCGCTTAGCTGATTAAAATTAATCGGCATACTTTTCTCCTAACTTATCTTATACTTTGGCAGGTGGTAGTTCTTCTTATAGGTAAACAACCTGATCCCCGCTACCGCCGCTGAAACCGATAGGGCGTTGAATATTAGGGATGCTCCGAGAAAATTTAAGAGAACAAAGAACCCGCCTCCAACTATACACGCCGAAGCGTAAATCTCTCTGGTCAGCACAGTAGGCACTTCATTAGCAAGGATATCCCGCAGCATTCCTCCGCCGGTTGCGGTGAGGAGGGCGGTCATTATTATGCCGTGCACCCCCAACTCTGCATTAAACCCCTTTGCAGCGCCGATAAAGGTGAACACCCCTAAGCCGACAGCATCCGCCGCTATAAGCATCTCATTTAAGGACTCTATCAGAGGCTTAAAGAGGAGAACCAAAAGCAGAGCTATTATAACTACATATAGGTAGCTCGCATCACTTAGAATAAACGGAACATTTGAAAGGAGCATATCCCGTATTGTGCCGCCGCCCACCCCTGTAACGAGGGCCAGCATAAAACAACCGTAAATATCCATCCCCTTTTTAACCCCCATAAGAGCGCCGCTTATGGCGAATGCCAATGTGCCGAAGAGGTCGAAAATATATAATACCAAAGAAATTTCCTAAAAATGCAATGAGGGAGGTAAAAACGCCTCCCCCAAGTCATAAAAGAACCTTTTGCGCGGAAACTACCCTTTATGGCAGCGGGTGCAAATCTTCTTTACTTTGGTATTGTTCTTCTTAGTGTGGCATGTCCAACACCAGTTATGCGCCGCGTTATCCTCATTCTGCCCTGCTATTGCGCCTGGTAGGGTAAAATGCCCCCCCTCTGCTGTAGCATGGCACTCCACGCACTGATTGTTCGTTTGGTGGACGGCATGGGGGAAGATCACAGCTTTCTGCTTGCCTTCAACCTTCCATGTCTCTTTGAGATTGATCTCCGCCGCTCCGTTATTGACCGCAATAGCCATAGTAACTAGCGAAAAGATGCAAACCACCGCAAAGATGATAATCTTTTTCATAACTCTCCTCCGTAAATTATGGTTAATTCTATTACTCAATCGCTTTGCTGTCAAGTATTGCGGCATTAACTTTTTTTACAAGCTAGTTGAGCGTTTTTTTGGAGAAGATCAACCTATCTTTATAATCAAGGAATATGCTCTCCCCTGGTGCAATCTCCCCATTTATGATCCACTTTGCAACGGTGTTTTCCACAATCTGCTGAACGCTTCGTTTCATTGGGCGGGCGCCGAACTTAGGATCGTAGCCGCTCGCCGCTATCTCTGACGTCAATTCATCAGAATATTCAGCTTTAATCTCTAAATCCTCTAAACGTTTCAGCACCTTATCTAAGATTAGGGCTGCTATCGCTTTGAGTTCTTCTTTTCCAAGAGGGCGGAAAACCACAATATCATCTATACGGTTAAGAAACTCTGGGCGGAAACGGAGGTTTAACTCGCTCTGAACTAACTTTTGGATGCAATCATGATTAAAATCCACCTTAGAATCGACATAGCTCTCCATAATCTGCTCGCTTGCAATATTAGAGGTCATGATGATTACGGTATTCTTAAAGTTTACAGTGCGCCCTTTGGAATCAGTCAACCTGCCGTCATCTAAAACCTGCAGCAAGATATTAAAGACATCTGGATGCGCCTTCTCTATCTCATCTAAGAGTAGAACAGCATATGGGCTGCGGCGTATCCTCTCGGTAAGCTGCCCCCCTTCGTCGTATCCTACATACCCTGGAGGTGAACCTATCAATTTAGAGACAGAGTGTTTTTCCATATATTCGCTCATATCTACTCGAACGAGGGCGTTCTCGCTGTCAAAGAGAAACTCCGCCAGAGCTTTGGCAAGCTCGGTTTTCCCCACCCCCGTAGAGCCTAAAAAGATAAAAGAGCCTATAGGTCTAGCAGGATCGTTCAACCCTGCTCTTGATCTACGCACTGCTTCGCTGACAGCGGCTATCGCCTCAGGCTGCCCTTTTACCCTTTTAGAGAGGTAATCCTCCATCTTTATCAGCTTATCCGCCTCCTCTTGAAGGAGCTTTTTAGCAGGAATCCCTGTCCACTTAGAAACGATCCCCGCCACATCTTCATCATCCACCTCTTCTTTTATTATGCTCTCTGCACGTTTCTCGGTGAGCTTGTCAAGTTTTGCCTGAAGTTCCACCAATCTACCGTATTTCAACTCGCTTGCTCTAGCGTAATCCCCCGCCCGCTCCGCCGCGCTCATGGCGTTGCGGGCGTTCTCCATCTCCTCCTTTACAACGTGAATCTCATTAAGCGCCCCCTTTTCGCTCTGCCATGCACTTCGCAGCCCGCCGACCTTTTCATTATAGCTGGCAAGGTCTTCTTCCACCTTAGCAAGGCGCGCCTTTGACGCCGCATCGCTCTCTTTTTTCAACGCTTCCCGCTCAATCTCCAACTGGGCGGCTTTTCTCTGGAATTCATCAAGCTCTGCGGGGACGCTGTCTATCTCCATGCGGAGCTTTGCAGCGGCTTCATCTACTAGATCTATCGCCTTATCGGGCATGAACCTGTCGGAGATATATTTATTGGCTAGATAAGCCGCCGCCACCAGTGCAGAGTCTTTTATACGCACCCCATGGTGAAGCTCATAGCGTTCTTTAAGACCGCGCAGGATTGAAACAGTATCCTCTGCTGAAGGCTCTTTTACCAGCACTGTTTGAAAGCGCCGTTCTAAAGCGGCGTCTTTTTCTATATGTTTTTTATATTCATCCAGTGTAGTAGCGCCTATGCAGTGAAGCTCCCCCCTAGCTAGAGGCGGCTTTAGAATATTTGCAGCATCCATCGCCCCTTCCGCCGCCCCCGCTCCTACTAAGGTGTGAAGTTCATCGATAAAGAGGATTATCTCCCCCTCGCGTGCGGAAACCTCTTTAAGAAGGGATTTTAAGCGTTCTTCAAACTCTCCCCTATATTTTGCGCCCGCGATCATCCCCCCCATATCAAGCATCGCTACACGTTTATGTTTAAGCGATTCAGGCACATCTCCGTTTACAATCCTCTGAGCCAGCCCTTCCACTACAGCGGTTTTTCCAACACCCGGCTCCCCTATTAACACAGGGTTGTTCTTTGTGCGCCGCGAGAGCACATGGATAAGCCGCCTGATCTCCTCATCTCTTCCTATTACAGGGTCTAGTTTACCCTCTGCGGCGCGTTTAGTTAGATCGATTGTGTATTTTTCGAAGCTGTTCATCTTCCCTTCAGGGTCGTTGTCGGTGACGCGCTCGCCTTTGCGCTCCTCTATGACGGCTTTTTCTATATACGAACCGTCTATACCGTTGCGGGCGAAGATCTGCCGCAATGCGCTAGAGGCGCTTTCGATGCAGCCTAAAAGGATATGTTCTGTGGAAACATATTCATCTTTCATCTCCTCTGCTTTATTGAAAGCATAGGAGAGGGCGGCGTTTACCTCGTTTGAGAGGTGGACTTGAGCCGCGCCGCTTAAAACAGGGAGCTTGTCTACCCGCTCCGTTAAATCTTTTAAGAGGCCGTTTAGATTCCCCCCTGCTTTTGATATTATATTTTTGCACAGCCCGTCTTTCTGGGTGATCAGAGCGGCTAAAAGGTGCTCTAGCTCCGTCTGGGGATTCTTCTTTTTAGCCGCCTCCTCATAGGCGGCGCTTATTGCCTCTTGAGCTTTTACAGTTAATTTATTCTGGTTCATTCTTTTTGCCTCACAACTTTAACAACTATCGGTTCTTCATTACTCTCTTTTGAGCTTTTACTCCATGTGAAATCTCCGCGTCTAGCGCGGCTTACCTCTTCTAACAGATCTTCCAGCTTTGCTATCTCGTCTTTCATATTCACAATCATCTCCACCCCTGCTAGGTTTATTCCCATATCTCTAGTAAGGGCGGTTATAAATTTAAGCCTCTCCAGATCTTCATCGCTGTATCTTCGAGTATTGCCGTCTGTGCGCTCAGGGGAGATAAGCCCCTGCCTCTCATATTGGCGTATGGTTTGAGGGTGGAGTCCTAAGAGCTCAGAGACAACCCCAATCATCATATGAGACCCTTTTTTCATACTGCTCCTCGTTTAAGAAGTTTCTCCCTATCAGGTTCAGGGTAGTGCGCCTTTATCTCGCTGAGTCTAGCGGCATCGCCGTCTTTAGTGAGTTTAGGCACAATAATATGCGCTAAAACATAGAGGTCCCCCACGCCCCCGCCTCTCGTTCGGGGTATCCCTTTCCCTTTTAATCTAAATTTCTGCCCCTCTTGTGTTGCGGGGGGGATATTTAAGTTTACTGGTCCATATGGGGTGGGAACGGTAATCTTTGCACCTAAGGCGGCTTCAAATATATCTATATCCACCGTCAGAGAGAGATCTGCTCCATTGCGGGTATATATAGGGTGGGTTTCTATGATAGGGGTTATAATGAGATCGCCGTCTCCGCCCCCATTTAGCCCGGCGTTCCCTTTACCCGCTAAACGCACCTTAGAAGATGCATCCACCCCCGCGGGTATATTCACCCTTATATGTTCAGTAACATGGACAACCCCTTTACCGCCGCAAACGGTGCACTGGTTTTTAGGGATAGTTTGCGCTCCATTGCAGTGCTTGCACCTTTCCATGCCGAAAGCGCCGCCCTTTGTGTAGCCCATCCCTTCACAGACAGGGCAGGGGATGCGCGCCCCCCCTTCCCCTTTGCACTTAGGGCAGCTTTTGGTGCGGTTGAGATCAAACTCGCAAACTTTGCCGTGAATCACATCAGAAAAGGATACGCGGAGTTTGTAATGAATATCCTCTCCATTTGATGAGGCGCGCCGTTTTTTGCGCCCGCCGCCGAAGAGGCCGCCCAGAATATCATCCATGCTGAACCCGCCGAAGTTGAAGTTTTTTAAGTCTTCAAAGTTCATATTGTTGAAGTTGTAGCCTTGCCCGCTTGAAGTAAACGCATCATGCCCTACGGCGTCATATTGCGCCTTTTTATCAGGATCAGAGAGGGTGGCGTAGGCTTCTGAAACTTCTTTGAACTTCGTTTCGGCGTCTTTATCGCTTTTATTGACGTCAGGATGATATTTTCGGGCAAGCAACCTATACGCCTTTTTTATCTCCTCTTGGGAGGCGGTCTTTGAAACTCCCAGCACCTCATAATAGTTCATTAATCACCCTGTTTAACCACTTTTACAGACCTAGGAACGGCTGCAGTGTTCTTTTCAAGAGCGATCTTCAGCACCCCGTCTTTTAATGTGGCGTCTACTGAACTTGGATCGATGCTCTGCGGGATAGCTATTGTCCGAGAAAAACGCCCGCTGTTGCGTTCTATCCTAGAGAACTTGTCAGAGTTGTTGTCCAGCGATGATGGTTTGCACCCTTTAATAGTAAGGCAGCCGTTGGCTATCTGAACATCGATGGCATCTTCAGGAGTCCCTGGTATCTCCGCTAGGATAACAAAGCCTGCATCTGTTTCAAACATATCCATAAGCGGCTGCCACTCCCCAGAATTGCCGATGAACTCGTGCGGGTTGTCTTGAAAGAGTGTGTTCAAACGGTCATGAATGCTCAAAATGTCCCTTAAAGGGCTGTAACGAATAGACATAAATTTTCTCCTCCAATTATAATATTATTTTATATGTTGCTAATATAAAATCTTAGTCTAATATTGTCAAGTATTTTTTTAGAACTTTTTGAAATTAAAATCAACCATACCCTATTATCTGGTTGTTTTTTCGGCTGAAATCTGTTAATGATTTATGTTTTGGAGATTTTCGGAGGGTTTAATGAAGTTTAATTTTGTTCATCAGATGTTTTCAACTGATCTGGCAATAGACTTAGGAACAGCTAATACTCTTGTTTATGTTAAGGGGAAAGGAGTAGTTTGCAGCGAACCTTCCGTTGTAGCGATAGATACTGAAACCAACGAGATTTTAGCAGTGGGTTCTGAAGCTAAAAGCATGCTTGGCAGAACACACTCAAAGATTAACGCTATACGTCCGATGAAAGATGGGGTTATAGCTGAATATGATATAACAGAGAAGATG
>JAISNW010000218.1 GCA_031276055.1 Deferribacteraceae bacterium
ACGCCATAGCTTTTTATAAGCTCTTTTAAGCCCTCGGCAGGAAAGTTCCCCTCCCGCCAGAGTAGGGCGGAAAGGTTAAAGTGAATATGGCCTAGGTGGGCAAAATCCCCTCTGCCGCCTCTATTTACCAGCGGATAGGCTGGTCTTGTAGGAGTGGATATAAACGCCGCCCTGCTGGTAAATGGGGAGCTGCTCAAAAGAGGGGTGTTGGGAAGTATCAGTAGAGGCAGATCGCGGTTGGTGCATAAAAGCTCCGCTGTGAACTGATGGGCGCTGCCCAAATCAGCCTCCCTGCTGGAAAAGGAAATATACATCTCTGAACCTGCATAGGAGCTGCGCTTTTCCCCTTTTTCAGGAAAGAGCCTCTCCCTGCGGTGTTGAGAAAAGAAGTTGCGCACATGCGGACCTGATAAGATATCTTCCTCATAAAAGTTTGAAGCCGTAAATATATTTTCATTGCGTTCGTTAAAAAATTCTAACTTTTTAACTACCAACACCTCATAATCCCGCACTGCCGTGCGCTGTGGAACAATATGAAATTCAAAAGCTTCTCTATCGATAAACACCCGATCTGAACGTTTTGGAAAGAGGTTTATAATGGGAACGCAATTTAACTTTATATCCCCTGTTTTAAGAGATGCTAGAGAGTTCTCCCTCACTTTCAGAGTGACGGCAAACTCAATGCTTTTACATTTTGCGGCTGCAGAGGCAGCCCCCTTTAGAGCGAAAAATTTATAAAAGGCGGGGTGGGTAAGGTAATCTTTTAAGAGTTTTAAGCCAACAGCATTCCCTTTCAACTCCCCCATCAGGCTGCTTGCACCGGTGGGAATTACAGGATAAATATCAACCTCATCCGCTTGCTGAAACCGCCCCTCCCCTGCTTTTAGATAAACACTCTCCCTATCAATAATAAGCTGCCGCAAGATAAGAGAGGCTGCCGCATCCGGCAGGTTTATATAGAATAGGTATTCATTGAACAGAGGGAGTTCATCCCCTGTTATAGAGGTTAATTTTATATGCAGCGCCGCATCCGCTTTAGAACCGTCAATTTCCAGAGACGCAACATTGCGGGTTAGGTATTCCACCTCCATATTAAAGGGCGCAAGAGGGACATCCTCCACACTCGTGAAACGGCAAGGGGTATTAATGGTGGGGATAAATGCGTCAAAGATTGTGCCCGCAGGCAGAACAGCAGAACCTTTACTTAACTCTGGATTTTTTAAGTCCAGCTCCAACTCCGCAACAGCGCCCGAAGGGATAGGGTATAACGCGCTCGGAGCAGAAGAGTTTAGGACAGATTCAAGAAAACCGCTGTAGCCGTCGTCAAGCTTCTTCTCCACCCGCGCGGCAAGGAAGGCTGTTCCTTCTAAAAGCCTTTCAACATAGGGGTCTTGACATTCAAACTCGGACAGGGAGAGTCTATCTGCAATCTTCGGGAATTCAACAGCAAACTCGGCTGCAAGCCCCCTTAAATAAGTTAAATTGTCACGATAATAATCTAAAAAATCCACTTAGCATCCGCCTTAAATATTGCTAACCCTCCCAACTTATCTCTGAATATCCGCTTTCAGGGTCTAACTTTGACTTAAAGAGAACCTCCTCGCTCACTGCACCGACAGAGATATAAGCGGTGATTACAAACTCCATCAAGCTGTAACGGTCATCACTATCCCGTAAAAGCTCAACTTTTATAGTATCAGGCGCCAACCTCGGTTCAAAATTTCTCAACTGCTCCAGTATATGCAGCCTAAGAGCCTCTCCGCTGGTATTAGAGGACACCTTGCCGCAAAAGTCAGATATGCCGTAGCCTAACACAGAGCTTGAGAGAACGGGATCGTTTTTAAGCTCCTTCAGCGAAAGGTGCGAACGAGAGTTGAAAAGAACTTCTATATTTTCAAATATATCTTTCTTCAGCTGCTGCACCGTGATCACTTCCCGCCCTCCTATAGCCTCTTTTTTTATATGAGGGTCGTCATCAGTCAACCGTGTAAGGATATAGGGCTTAAACCGTTCTTCTTCGTGTTTTTGGCGCATAGGAGCTCTTCTAACGTTGAAAACGTGTGCTGCAGGAGTGTTTGCGAACCTTTGCAGATTCGCCTAAACACCCCGCAAGCGCATAAAGCTGGCTATTCGTTAGAAATCTGGTTAAAGTTCGCTTCTATAGCCCCATCCTTTGTAGCATCAGGCTTAATAGGCGTTACCTTCCAAGATATCTTCCCTGCAATCAACTCCACTGTTTCAACAGGTTGTTGAGCAAGGCTGTCGTCATCAGATGTTATGGTGGTGACTACCGCTTTGCCAACCTTGACATTTTCAAGCACTAATTCATAAACAGGGGTCTGAGCGCCGCCTACAAAACGGCAGTAGGCAAATTCCACCTTGTCAATCTTGTTGCCGCTCATGCAGTAGTGCTGAAGTTTAGGGGTTGCTTTATCTACAGCGTGAACAAAGGTAAACGGCAAAAATTGCCCGCGCCCCATAACATCAGTTCCACCGCGTTGAATTGAGATGTTTTGTTGTGAACCGTGGGAAAAGCTGATGAGTTCAACCCACTTCTCATGCCCTTTGTCGGCAGACTGACCTTCGATGCCATCGATCTTCAAAAAATAAACACTGGCCATAAATTCTCCTTCTTTTTACAAATTTAGTAAAGCCTTTATACATATCAAGCGCATGCTACTTAGCAGCAGGCACTTTTGTTACCAATCTTAGTGAGGTTGTGAGCCCTTCAAGCTGATAGTGGGGTCTTAGGTAAAAGCGGGCGGTATAGTAACCGGGCTGCCCTTCCACGCTCTCCACCTCTACTTTAGCCTCAGCAAGCGGATATTTCGCCTTAATCTCCTCTGATGCGTTAGGATCGCTTGTAACATAGCCCGCAATCCAGTTAGAAAGCCAACGCTGCATATCTTCCTTCTCTTTGAAAGAGCCGATCTTATCCCGCACAATGCACTTCAGATAGTGGGCAAAGCGGCAGGTGGCAAAGATATATGGAAGGCGCGCTGAAAGGCTGGCGTTGCCTGTTGCATCAGGGTTGTCATACTCTTTAGGCTTGTTTACGGTTTGACCGCCTAAAAATACGGCATAGTCTGTGTTTTTCCAGTGAAGCAGAGGTAAAAAGCCGTTCTTAGAGAGCTCCGCCTCCCGCCTATCGGTAATGGCGATCTCTGTGGGGCACTTCATAGCGACGCCGCCGTCATCGGTTGGGAATGTATGGGTAGGAAGCCCTTCTACTGCACCGCCTGATTCAACGCCGCGAATATTTGCACACCAGCCATAGTTTGCAAAGGAACGGTTTACATTAACCGCCATAGCGTATGCAGCGTTCATCCAGTTATATTTGTCTGAAGAGCCGGCGCCTGTATCCTCTTCAAAGTCAAACTCTTCCACAGGGTTGCTCTTTGCTCCATAAGGGGTTCGGCTTAACACTCTAGGCATGGTTAAGGCGACATAGCGGCTGTCGTCAGAATCTCTAAAAGAACGCCACGCGGCGTATTCAGGTGTGGTAAACACCTTTGCAATATCGCGCGGGTTAGACAGCTCCTGCCAAGAATCAAGGTTCATAATCGACGGATCCGCAGCTGATAAGAACGGCATATGGGATGCGGCGGCAATCTGCGCCATCCCTTTTAGAACTTCCATATCAGGAGCGGAGTGGTTAAAGTAATAATCCCCCACCAACGCTCCATAGGGTTCACCGCCTGCTGTGCCGTATTCATCTTCATAGAGTTTTTTGAATAGGGGGCTCTGATCCCATGCAGTCCCTTTATATTTCTTCACCACTTTGCCGATCTCTTGTTTTGAGATATTCATAAAGCGAATCTTCAAGCTCTCGCTGGTGGCGGTGTTTGTTACTAGATAATTAAGCCCGCGCCAAGCGCCCTCAAGGTTCGAAAAATCTTTGTGGTGAACGACTAAACTAACTTGAGCAGAAAGTTTTTTATCAAGCTCTGCTATAATGCCTTCAATGGTTTTTATTGAATCAGAGCTTACAATATTAGCATGTTCTAAAGCCATCTGAACAAGGGTTTTAACAGCCCCTTGCACAGCAGTGTTGGCTTCTTCTGTTTTAGGCTTAAACTCTTGAGATAACAGTTTCTCAAAATCTGAAAGCTCAACTGTTTCAGGGTTTAAGGCGCTCTGTTGTTCTTTTGCTTCTTCCATTAAATAATCCTCCTATTAGCTCTTAGGTGCATCAGTAGGCGCATCAGCGGGTGCTTCAGTAGGCGCGTCAGCAGGCGTCTCTTTAGGTTCAGCCTCTTTCGCCTTCTTTGAAAGGGCGGCTAAAAGTGCAGGATCTTCAAGAATTTTATTTAAGAGCTCTTCCGCCCCCGCCTTCCCATCCATATAGGAGAGGAGATTTGCCAACTGTTGGCGGGCTTCTAAAAGTTGTTTCAAGCCCTCCACCTTAGACGCCACCGCCGCCGGGGAGAAATCATCCATACTTTCAAAGGTCATATCTACAGCAATATTGCCCTCACCGCCTATTACATTGGGAACGGAGAAAGCCACCCTAGGTTTAATTGCTTTCAAACGGTCATCAAAGTTTTCGGCGTCTATATCGAGCATCTTGCGATCCTCAACTTTAGGGAGAGGTTCGGAAGGTTTGCCTGACAAGTCGCTCATTACCCCCATAACAAAGGGGATATTTACCTTCTTTTCTGCGCCGTATAGTTCCACATCATATTCAATCTGAACCCTAGGCGCCCTATTTTTACCTATAAATTTCTGGGAGTTGGTAACAGCCATATTTCACCTGCCTATTTTAATTATTGTTATCGCTCTCTTTTAAGCCGAATATTTCCCTACCGCGGTTCACCGCATCAGGGGCTATATCTTGCAAGAGGTCTAAAAAGCCCATCTCGGAAAAGCGCAGCGCTCTATTTACAAGGAGGGGGATAGGGCTTGAAGGTTCCTCTTGTTGAAAGTATTCAGCGCCTTTTTTAAGCATCAAAAGCGCCTCCATCCGTGAAGCAGCATTTTTTGAAAAGTTCGCAGGCGAGACGTTTTGCGGGGCTTGTGTTTCCCCTTCAAGCTGTTCAGATTCACCGCCGCGGGCGAAAGAGTTTAAGTATTGGTCATAAAAGTTAAGCAGCCGCCCTGCTTCCCTTTCTAAACTGTCCATAGAGAGATTATAATTTTCGCCTATCTTTTCATTGATATTTTTGCATAGGAGAACTATCTGCTCTCTAACTTCAAAGACCAAATTTCGCGCCTGTTCAATCTCGGCGATGGGGACATTCATAAGTTCTGCTTGAATTAACTTGCCATCAACCTTTTTGACCGCCTCTATCTCACCAGAGGCTATCATAAGGTCTCTTAAAGTGTAGGGTAAGCGGGCGCTCAGGCGGATATCCCTGAAACGCGCCGTAAACATAATAGGGTCATTATAGCTGCCCTCCGTAGGAGAGAGCATAGCTAGTATATTTAAGCGTTCTGTAGGGTCGTTGTCATCGTTGGGGTCTAACTTGGGATAAAAGCCATCCCAGAGATCTGATGCTAGATAGTTAAGGAGCTTCAAGCCGTTATCCAGCTCTGGAAGACCGTTTACCACAGTTTCAGCAATAATGAGATATACGGCGACACGCAGATCCCGCGTTCTCTGCCACAATTCAAGACAGTTTTTAGAGAGCTTTTTCCAATCAGGAGCGCGACCTTCCAGAGTAGAATCGCCCATCTGACTCGCGGGCACATCCTGCGATAAAGAATCAAGCTCTAAATAGAGCGGATCATATTCACAATTTTCACCGGCAGGAGAATCACCCGCCAAAGGGACAGCCAGAGAAGCAACATCTATCATAATATACAGCCCGCCAGAGGGAAAAAAGCTATAGAACAACGGTTCGAACAGAGGCGGCTGGCTGCACTGCGCACCGACAAAACCAAACTACACTCGGGCGGAATATAGCACACAAATCTACGACCAGAATAACCAGCAACCATGCAAACCTCTTGTGGATAAATATAACATTACTTAATATGCAATGCAATAGTTTTTAATTTTTGGAGTGTAAAATTTGGATTAAAAAAATATATAGAAAAATTTACATATATAACTGCTATTCACAGTTTATAGCTTCACCACTGTTCCAACGGGTGATCTCGTTTGCCGTTAAAGACGTTTTCCGTCCTGCTTTGCCTATACAAACTGCACTTACAGCTTCATTGTCAATATACTGAAACTCAATGACCGCACCGTTTTGAAGGAAAGATTTTGCAACTCCTTCCACTTTGCCGTTATTATACAGCTTTTCCAGCTGGAGCTTCCCATCCTCATAATACCAACGAGCGACTCCCTCTCTCTTGTCGTTTTTATAGTGCGATTCTTCCTCTATCTGTCCGCTCTCGTAATACAATTTGGAGACGCCTTCTGCTAAATCGTTTTGATACGGTGTTTCGCCTTTTATCTTTCCGCTCTCAAAATAAGCTATTGCAACCCCTTCCCTCTTACCGTTCTTGTAGGGCGTTCTCCCTTTCACCTTTCCGCTTTCATAGTAAAGCAGAGCCGCCCCTTCTTCCTTGCCGTTTTTAGAGAGAACTTCAAAATATAACTTTCCGCTCTCGTAATACCCTTTTATCTGCCCGTTTATAGGTTCGTTATCAACTGCGTTAAGAATAGCCCCCGCCCTTTCGTTGTAATAGGCGTCTAAGCCGTATATGTATTCTCTCTGCTCAGCGCAGACAACTAGAGGCGCAATTAGAAAGAATATGATCAAACTGTATGATAAAACACGTATAAAAAACTTTCCCATAGAGCTATAACCCTTACTCACACTCTACCGTTTTCCAACTGTTGAACGCTGTAATCTGCCGATCTGTCAGCAAAGTTTTCTCTCCCGCTGCATTAATGCACTCTCCGCTAACGACGTTGTTATTCTGATAGTTGAACTCTACAACCGCTCCATTGAGAAGATAATATCTGCCTAACCCGACTAAAATATCTTCTTTATAAGGCAGTTCTTGTTTTATCTCTCCTGTATCATAGTAAAAGTTGCTGATCCCTTCTTTTTTACCGCTTTTATAAGACGTTTCCTGCCATAACTTTCCATTCTCAAAATATGTCCGCCTAACTCCGTCATATTCACCGTCTTTATTGAACGCCTCTTCTTGAACCTTTCCGCTTTCATAATATGTTCGTGAGACGCCCTCCGCCCTGCCGAGTTTATATTGCATCTCAATATAAATCTTTCCGCTTTCATAGTATTCACGAAAAATTCCGTCTAACTTACCGTTCTTAAGAGGGAGAACATACATTATATTTCCATTTTCATGATATGCCCTCACCTGCCCTGTTACAGCTTTATTATTAAAGTCTAGAATTATACCAAAGTTCTTGTCATATCTGGCATCTACCCCATAAGTATAAATTTTCTCCTTAGCGCAAAGCGCCGTCGGAATTAAAAGAACGGTTAAAAATAAAAGGATGCGCATTAAAACCTCATAGGTTGATAGTAAACTAAGCCAACCGTCTTGTCAATTGCGCAATTAGTCCGCAATTTACTTATCTGCTCTATTATTGCTTGACTTTTATTCAATAAAAACTACTATACTGTATAGATAAGAGGGTCGGGCGGACGCTCCTTGCTGATCTTTTCAGGGAGGGGAGGAAAGTCCGGACACTTTAGGGAAGGGTGGTCGATAACGTCGACCTGTTGTGAAACAGGGAAAGTGCCGCAGAGAATAGACCGCACCTTTATGGTGCAAGGGTGAAACGGCGAGGTAAGAGCTCACCACAGCCGCGGTGACGCGGCTGGTAAGGCAAACCCCACCTAGTGCAAGGCAAACAGCGGTATATCAACCCTAAGATGCCGCGGGTGGCTGCGTAGATAAATGTCCGCTGCTGCCGATTGTTTTATCGGTTGAACAGAATCCGGCTTACAGACCCTCTTATTATTTTTACCAAATGAGGAAAGTTATGTTCTCATATCTTCTCTTATTTTATAGCCAGGGCAGGCGCTTTGACCGCGGAGATAAGGCGGGGGAGGTCTTCCGCAGCGTTGGAGAGATGTTTGATGCTCCCATGTCAACAAGCACAAAAGTTATCGCTCTATTGATGCTTGCTGCTATAGCGGTTTTTTCCACCTATTTTGCAATTCGTATTATCCGCCATATATGGCATGAGAAATAAGAGCTCAGATATGGCGAAGATCAACGGCGAAAATTTTGTTATTGCAGAACCTATAACCGTCTCTGACTTTCTTATATCGCGAGGGATCAATAAAGATACGGTGGCAGTGGAGTTAAATGGGGAGATATTATCTAGAACATCCTTTGAAAACAGTTATATAAATGCTGAAGATGAGGTTGAAATAGTTAATTTTGTGTGCGGCGGATAGCTTTAATGCGCTAAACTAAATCTTTTCGAAATTTCCCTTGCACACTAGGTTTTAATATGATAAATAGCATTCTGCGAGGGTTCATTAATTTTTAGCTAATTTTTGGAGGATTAGTATGAACAAACAAGGCTTAGTTGATGCTGTAGCATCAAAGACTGGGTTGACCAAAAAAGAGAGTCAAGCGGCAGTATCAGCGGTCGTAAACAGTATTACACGTACTGTTCAGAAAGGGGAAGATGTGGTTTTGATCGGTTTTGGTTCTTTTAAGCAGACATCGCGTAAGGCTAGAGAAGGGCGCAATCCTCAAACGGGGGACAAGATAAATATACCTGCCAAAAAAGCCCCAAAATTCGTTGCAGGAAAGGCTTTTAAGGATGCTTTGAAGTAGGGGTGGGCATAGCCGTAAAAGTTCTTCTTAATATTTTCTTTTTTATAACGAGGGTTCATTAGGCGCACTGCTTGATAAGCCCTTTTTCTTTTACAAAGTTGCGAAGCTACTCGTTTCTCTCGTCTCGTATGGAGTACACCCTCCCCTCTGTTTCTCCTATCCCCTTTAATGAGAATGTAAGACCAATAATATGTTCCCGCGTGCTCTGCCTTGTTCTAGTGCGGGAGTTGATCTCGGAGAATCTATCTGTCTGATAGATCACTCCTATAGAGTAGCATTGGCTCACCCAACTAATATCCAACTTTCCCGATCTGGAAACTAGTTTGTCAAAGTGCATAAATGTTTCACCCGCATCCCAAGTTAGAGAACCTTCCACTTCAAAATCATATAACTTTGTAGCAAAGAAGAGGCCGATCTCCGATTGGTTGTCTGTAAGAGTTCTACGGTCATAAATATAACGTCCCCCAAGCGATAAATTGCCAAGTTTTACACTTAATTCATCAGTAAAATAGACGATCTGATCTCGGTTTTGAGTGGTGAGATTATCTGCATAATAATCATAGCCTAATTCAAGGCTGTTGACAAATACCCCATTTTTTGACAGATAGAGTCTGCCTTCAAGCGGGTTCAGCCCTCTATTATTTTTTGTGTTCAATGTATAGCTTTGCCTTAGGGTGAGATTGCTTTGCCACCCTTTAGGGTTATAGTAGCTCTTTAATGCCCAAGCTATCGCGTTGGACTTGTCTATGCGGTCATAGGTAAGCAGGTTGGGAAGCCCCCTCTGATCTACATCGTCTATAAATGTGTAGGTAAAGGTATTCTGAATCCCATGCCTCCCTTTTTCATAGTTTTTGTAAATTTCATTTAAGCTGACTTGCAGAGAAAATTTAGGGATAAAACGCTCTATCTCATTATCCTTTTTTACTAGATACGCTGCAGGCAGAACGCTCTCTCGCACCGCAGAGTTATTATAGCCGCTCCACCTAGTGTAATAGCCGGTTATACTAGGCGTCGCTCTTAAAGCAGGCAGCCTAAATGTGCGGTAAAGCCGCAGATCGCCATAATATCTGTGGTAGATGGTTCTTGCATCTATTTTAGCATCAGCTAGGATGTCGCTGTTGATTATGGTATAGTTTACCTGATTATATCGCAGGTTTGCATCAAAGTTAAAGATATTGCCAAACTTTGAGTATCTGTTCCTGAAATATATCTCAGGAGCGCTGGCAACACTGGTAAGTCTGTAGCCTGCGGAAGTATCTGAATATTTTCTCTCCTCTTCAAAAGCGATTCCGCCTTCAAAAAAGCTGTTATTTGCGGCAAGAGAGTAACGTTGCGTAAAAACATTTTCCTCATTTTGAATATCGTTGTCATATATGCTGAAGAACGAAAAATCCCGCATGTACAGGTAGTCTGACGCCATATCGGCATCCGCTGTAAGTTCAAGGGTGAAAGGCAGCTTTAGGAAAGTTTTTGAGGTATAACGCCACCGATTGTTCTCCCCCGCATTTGAGAGGGCGTCATTAATGCTCTCCCCTGCTAAATACACACGGCTGTTCTGAAATACATTATATCGAAACTCCCCTTGAAACAAACCGCCCCTCTCTGTAAAAGCGGTTGCTTTAAGTGTCATATCTTTATCAACATCCAACGCCCAAAAAAATGTTCCTCCTATATATGCGCCTAGATCGTTTGAATAGCCAAGCGTTGGAGGCAAAAACCCCGTCTGCCGCTCTGTTATAAGCGGGATAATCATTTTAGGAGAATAAAAGAGCGGGTAGCTCTTAATATTTGCGGTCGCATGATCGCCTATGAGGTAGCCTCCTATCTCAGCATCAGCCTCCTTGAACGAAAACGACCAATCGGGAATAGGCGCTGAACATGTAGAAATTCTAACGCCAATCATATGGTAGTAGTCTTTATCTAATCGCGTCAACTTTTCAGCGCAGATATAATACTGCCCGCGCAGCACTCCGGATGCGTTGTCAATAGCCCCTACCTTATTTGCCATATCATATTCTATCATATCAGCTCTAAAAAGCTGTTCGTCATCCATTATTACTACATTGCCTGTTGCAACTACCGTTCGTGTTGCATGGGTATAGACAGCTTTATCTGCAAACATCTTTGTATTTTGGAAATAGAGGCGGACATTGCCTATAGCGGTGTAAGAGATATTATCCACCCCATAAACTTCATCAGCTTCAAGTAGATAGCTGTTTTCTGTGATCTTAACCCCCTCCTGCCCATATATGTAAATGGGCAAGGTTAAAAAAGCGGCTAATAGCCGCAGAATATAGATATTTTTCACGCTCATCTATCAAGCAGCAGCTTTCTGATAAAACTGCACAGGTAGAGAGAACCCGTAACGAGAATATCTCCGACAGAGCGTTTGTCTAGCTCGTTCAGGGCGTCTATCGGTTCTTCTATGAATCTGATCCCGCCTAAACCTATCCCATCTATACTGCGTTGATTGTCGGGAATTGAGGTGGCGATAATATTTCTAGTGCATGAAGATAATATATGGATAAACCTCTTTATATTCCGCTCTTTTGTGGAAGAGATAAGCGCTCCGCCAATTTTAGGGAAACGTTTTTTTAGGGTTAATATCCCCGCCGCATTATGAGCTCCGTCTAAAATTATCCTTCCAAACCGTTCCTGCCTGCACGGCGGCAACGGATAGCTCTTATAAGCAATATCCCTCTTGCAGATATATTTTACGGTAGTTTGAGCAAGGGCAAGGTTAGAGTTGAAAGGCGGCGGTGCATACTGCAAAGCGTGCAATATATCAGCTTGGCTTGGGGAGATTACCTCTGCTGGAATAGAGTTGATCTTATTCATAATGAAATCTTTGCATAATCCCGCAAAAACAGGGGAATTATCTTTTATTACAGCAAGTTTTTCGCTAAGGATGCCATATATATTCTCCCCTAAAATCTCCCCATGATCAAGGGAAATTTGAGTTATAACAGGGTATTTCTTCTTTATATAATTGGTGTTTGTTGCATCAAAGCGCCCGCCTAAGCCTGTTTCTAACACAAGAAAATCAGGGTCTTTTCTGCTGGAATAGAGCATAAATAACGCAAAGAGGCTCTCAAAGTAAGTCAGCTTATTTTCAATAATTATATCTTTACAGTTAGAAAAAAGCTCATCAAACTCTTCAGGGGAGATAAAACCGCTGTTATATTGCAGCCTCTCATAGATAGATATAATATGCGGAGAGGTAAAGAGGGCAACTGAAAAACCCTCCGCCTGTAGAATATTTGCAATAAAAAGAGCGGTAGAACCTTTACCGTTGGTGCCTGCAATATGTATCACCTCCCCTCTTATCTTGGGCTTTAAGGTTGAAAGGGCGGCGTCAATTCTCTGTAGGGATAAATCCATACTGCGATGTTCCGGCCTCTGCCCAAAAAAAGTTTCAAAGAGAGAGGGTTGCATATTTTAGCCGAAAAATCTTAGAATTTCCGATACTGTTTTTTTTAGCTCCAGCCTATGAACGATCATATCTATCATTCCGTGGTTCTGAACAAATTCAGCAGTTTGAAAACCAGTTGGGAGTTCCTGCTTTATGGTGTTCTTTATAACCCGCGCGCCCGCAAAGCCTATTAGGGCTTTCGGCTCTGAAATATTTATATCGCCTAACATGCTGTAGCTTGCAGTCACTCCGCCGGTGGTAGGGTTTGTAAAGATGGAGATGTGCCCTAAGCCGTTTTCATGAAGTCTGCCTATAGCGGCGGAGGTTTTTGCCATCTGCATAAGCGAGAGGATGCTCTCCTGCATTCTAGCGCCGCCGGAGGAATTTATGGTTATAACGTGGCGGCGGTGGAGCGAGGCGTCTTCTATCATACGGGTTATCCCTTCTCCAACAGCGCTTCCCATACTGCCTCCCATGAAGTCAAACTCAAGAGCTCCAATATTCACAGAGATTCCGTCCACACAGGCTCTACCGGAGATAAAGGCGTCATTTAGCCCGGTCTTTTTCTGAGCGGCTTTAACTCTCTCGGTATACTTCTTGGAATCCCTAAATTTCAATGGGTCTAACGAAGTTAATGTTTCATTCATCGTTTCAAATGTACCCTCGTCTGCAATAATCTGAATCTTTTCCATAGCTGATATCTTAAAGTGGAAACCGCAGATTGGGCACGTGTTAAGGAGGTTTTCAACCTCCTGCTTATAGCAAATCTCGCCGCAGTGGACGCACTTTGTCCATAGGTTCTCTTTTATCTCCTTTTTCGGCTCAGAAGAAACCCTTGTTATCTTGGTAAGAAAGAAGTCTCTTAGCCCCATAAGTGCACTCCATTAGGCATTATAATCAATTACAACCCTTCCTTTTATATCTCCTGATAAAAGCTGCGGGAGATATTTTTCCACCTCTTCAATGGATATTTCTGTGCTAAGCCAGTCTATATAAGGGTTTACAAGATCGCTTGCAATTATCTGCCAAGCTTTCTCCTTAGTTTTAATATCACAGTTTGCTCCATTTAAGCCAAAAAGCCCTATCCCCCTATCTATAAAAGGGGCAAGCGATGTCGTGATGAGAGGGTTTTCATAACAACCGCCCGCTATTGCAACCCCTTCTGCATCAAGCCTTCCTATCAGGGATGCGAGCAGTTCCCCGCCCGCACAGTCAAATACAGCATCAAACAGCGGCTCTGTCGTTCTCTTGCTTTCAGATGCAAGCTCGGAAGCAGTTTTAACTGCAGCGATATTGAACTGGTTCACAAAATCTCTATCCTTATCGCTGCGGACAACTGCTGTGGTTTTGTAGCCTAGATGAGAAAAGATGGAGAGCGCAAGAGAGCCTGCATCAAAAGATGCGTTTGTAACCGCTATACGTTTGCCGTCTGTAATTCCCATATTCTGTAAAACAATTAGAGCGAGGGCAGCCGTTATCCCCGCTGAACCAAAAAGAGCAGCAGTTTTCATAGGAAAGCCTATAGGGAGCGTTGCAGCAGATTCAGCGGACGCGGATATATACTCCCCAAATCCACCAGGTAAGTTGACGCCGATTCCGCCGCCGCAAACCGCCACCTCATCCCCTGCCGAAAAGTTTGGATTTTTCGACGAAACAACCACGCCTATTGCGTCAATACCTGGGGTGATCGGATACTTCTGCAAACTATCCCGTCCGAAACAGATTAAGGCATCCTTAAAATTCAGAGGCGAGTATCTAACATTAATCAGCAGTTCGTCTTGTGGGAGGCTGCCTATTTCGGCAGTCCGTAAATTCCTAGTCAAACGCCCCGCTGAATCACAGATAACCTCATAGGTTCGATAAACCATCCGTGCCCGCTCCAAATGTAATAACCAATTAGGACTTGAACTTTAACACACTAATAAAACAATGTCAAACTGCGTTTGCTGAGTAAAAGAGCTAAGTATCGGGGAGAGGTAGAGCCAATAGCCGTTTGCGAATGTTTTTTACTCCGCAAACGTGCCACTCTCGTGGCACTGCTCGTGAAACATTGCTCGAAAAATTACGCTTCCGCTAT
>JAISNW010000219.1 GCA_031276055.1 Deferribacteraceae bacterium
CCCGTCTGCAATTCTCATAATTGTTCGTAAACTCACAATTCTGAGGCAGCCACCCCTTTACGGATACCTTTCTCTTTTATGCAAGCATAAAAGGCGAAAGGGTAAAGGGGAATTTAAGACGGGGTAGTCTAAATCATCAACTGAAAATACGCGATAGATGAGAATAAATAGCGGTTAAAATCCCCCAAAGGTAAATTGTATTATACTTTGCTCTTTACACATTCCAATTACCGTCTGCTAATTTATTTTCATCGGTCGCGTGGATTGCAGTTTGCGATTTATAATTACCCCGCCCGCAATTCTCATAATTGTTCGTAAACTCACAATTCTGAGGCAGCCACCCCTTTACTTAATACCTTTCTCTTTTATGCAAGCATAAAAGGCGCAAGGGTGAAGGGGAATTTCAGGCGTCCACCTTTACTTAAAACCTTGCGTTTACGCATTAATCGTAGATAACCTTTTTACACGTGAAAGGATAATCTTTAAAAGCTATTCTCTTTTGCTCTTATTTCCGCTATAATCTGCTATGGTTTTTATCTCGGAGGAAACGATGGCTCTTTACAAACAATTAGGTCTTGTGAATACGAAGGATATGTTTGCTGCTGCATTTAGCGGCGGATATGCTGTGCCTGCCTATAATTTCAATAACTTAGAGCAGCTGCAGGCTATTATTCAGGCATGCGTTGAAACACGTTCTCCTGTTATTCTGCAGGTTTCAAAGGGCGCTAGAGCATACGCCAATTCCACTATGCTTAGGTATATGGCTCTTGGGGCGGTGCAATACGCTAAAGAGCTAGGCGTTCAGATTCCAATAGCCTTGCACCTTGATCACGGCGATACATACGAGCTTGCTGTTGATTGTATAAATACAGGTTTCTCTTCAGTTATGATAGACGGCTCACACCTCCCTTTTGAAGAAAATCTAACCCTCACAAAGAAGGTGGTAGATTACGCCAACGCCAATGATGTTTCGGTGGAAGGGGAACTCGGAGTCTTAGCAGGAATTGAAGATGAGGTATCCTCCGAACACTCGCACTACACTGATCCCGCTCAGGTGGAAGAATTTGTAGAAAAAACGGGAGTGCACTCCCTTGCTATCTCTATAGGGACTAGCCATGGAGCTTATAAATTCAAGGTAAAACCCGGTGAAAGCGTGCCTCCCCTAAGATTTGATATTTTAGAAAAGGTGGAAGAACGCCTCCCTAACTTCCCTATAGTTTTGCACGGCGCATCCAGCGTTCTCAGTGAATATGTTGAAATAATCAACAGATACGGCGGCAGCCTTGAAAACGCCGTAGGGGTGCCTGAAGAACAGCTTAGAAAAGCTGCTAAGAGCGCCGTTTGCAAGATAAATGTAGATTCAGACGGAAGGCTTGTTTTCACCGCTAAAGTCAGAGAGTTCTTTGCCAACAACCCCAAAGAGTTCGACCCTAGAAAATACCTTTCGCCTGCTAGGACAGAGCTTATTAAGATGTATAAAGCCAAAAATGAAAATGTTATGGGGAGCGCGGGGAAAGTATAGCCATGAAAAAGCTCCTTCTCTTTGCGGGCTCGGTTCTGATAATCGCTATCTGCGTCTTTCTAGCAAGCCGCGCTTATTCAGACTGGAAGCTGCGCGGCATCCTCTTTGAAAGTTTCGGCAATGTAGCGGAGCTTAAAAAGTGGGAGTATTCCACCGTGTCTTATAATTACTTCACGAAGAGAGCGGTGGTTTCAGGCTTGCAGTTTTTCCTTGCAAACGGCGGGTATTTATATATCGGCAAAATCTCTGGGATGTTGGAGGCGGCGGATAACCCCGCCTCTATCACTCTGAAAGATATAAGCTATTCCAACGGCGAATCTATATTTGCAGCCTCCTCTATAAGTTGTGCAAAGGGGAGTTTTGCCGAGCTTGCGGGGGTGAAGTGGTCAGAGTTGAATTTTGAGCCTCGCTCAACACTCATTGGGCGTTGGGGCGCCCCCGCATTTAACTTCGATAATATCTCTATAGACTATATTGAATATAAAGATAGAGATATAACCGTTAAGGGCGGGGATATATATATTGAATACAAGAAAGGTGCATATGAGGAGCTTTATTCAATAGGCGCTGAAAAGATAAACCTCCTCATCTCTGGCAAAGCGCTCTTCAGCGTCGATAATATCAGCGATAAGAAATCTTACAATGCCGATAAAAACACCCATGAAGAGTTTTTGACGGTTCACGCTCAAGAGTTGGCGTCTATCTCACTGCACTACACTCAGGATATTGCCGCAAATAAGCTCAAAGTGCTGCGCCTTAGCTATATTGACCGCTCGTTTTTATATAACCTCTCAGCCCTGTATAAGATTGTAGGCGGTTCTATAACGCAAGAAAATCAGTGGCTCTTGACTGAAACTTTCTCTAACCTTATCTCTAACATAGTAGGAGGGGAACTTGTCGGAAAGTTGGAGCTTATGGAGGAGATACTAAACTTCTTTGAAAAACCTGAACGCTTTGATCTGGATATAGACGGAGAAGGGAATACCAAACTCTCCCTAAACGGCGGAAAACCTATATATATAGTGATAGAGAGCACTGAACTTTCTGAAGAGCCTATAATTGCACCTAACGATGAAATTAACGAATTTGAGGCGGGGGAAGGCGAAGAGAGTTTTAACGAAGAGTCTGCACCAATTGAAATAGAAGCTGAACTTGAGACCGAAGCTGAAGTTGCGGTTGAACCTGAATAGCAGATTTTGATTTTTGATTGAGAATCCTTGCACTCCCCTCTTGACAATTGGGAGTAAAATTAATAATCTAACTCTCTTTTAACTTTATGGGCAGCTTTATAGGGCGGCTCTAATAGGAGCGTAATAAAATGTATGCAGTGGTGAAGACAGGCGGAAAAGAGTATACAGTTAAGCAAGGGGACGAATTCTTGGTGGAGCTTTTAGGCGAACAGGAGAAAGTTGTTTTTAACGAAGTCCTCCTTATCTCTGATGGGAATAATGTTAGGTTAGGCAGCCCTTATATTGAGGGCGCTGTAGTGGAGGCGGAGCTTTTAGGAACAGTTCGCGGAAAAAAGATACTGGTTTTTAAGAGGAAACGCCGTAAAGACTACCGCAAGCGCATCGGACATAAACAGAGCTACAGCAAGGTAAAGATCACTAAGATTATAGGTTAAAAAGGGGTTTAAGATGGCTCATAAAAAAGCGGGCGGTTCTAGCCGCAACGGTCGCGATAGTAATAGTAAACGGCTCGGCATTAAAAAGTTTGGCGGCGAGAGCGTCATAGCGGGCAATATTATAGTCCGCCAGCGGGGAACTAAGTTTAAGCCAGGCAATAATGTAGGGGTAGGGCGGGATTGGACGATCTACTCCCTCACCGACGGCTATGTTAAATTTGAGGCGAAGGGGCGCAAAGGCAGCTTTATATCTGTATATAGCTCAAGAGACGCCGGCAGCTAATGTTGCATGAAGTTTGTTGACTCGGTCGAGTTTTCTGTTTCGGCGGGCAACGGCGGCAGGGGGTGTGTGAGCTTCCGCCGCGAGAAATATGTTCCTAGAGGCGGTCCTAACGGAGGCAACGGCGGCAGAGGCGGGAGTGTTTATATTCAGGGCGAGATGGGGATGCACACCCTCCTTGATCTGCGCTATAAAAAAAGTTATAGAGCTAAAAACGGCGAGGCAGGCAGAAGCCGTGATCAGAACGGCGCCGCAGGAGAAGATCTAATTCTCCCTGTTCCATTTGGAACAGTGGTATATGACGCCGAGAGCGGCAGAATTTTAGCAGACATCTCTTCAGAAAATCCTCGATACCTCTTACTGACAGGCGGTAGAGGCGGCAGGGGGAACGCCTCCTTTGCTTCGGCTGCACATAGAACCCCTAGAATAGCTGAAGACGGCGAAAAAGGGGATTCCCTTAATGTGCGCCTTATATTAAAGCTGATAGCAGATGTAGGGATTGTAGGTTTTCCAAATGCGGGCAAGTCGACCTTTATCTCAAAAGTCACCAAAGCTCATTCTAAAGCAGCCGATTATCCGTTTACAACATTGCAGCCTGTTTTAGGGGTGGTTCAGACTGCCTACTCATCTTACGTTATATCAGATATGCCCGGTATTATTGAAGGGGCGCACAACGGAGCAGGGCTTGGTTTTCAATTTCTTAGACATATCGAGCGGGTAGGGCTGCTGCTGCACTTTGTTGACTCTTCTTTAACCGCAGAAGGCGGGATGCTCTCAAACTATCTCGCCCTTAGGCGCGAGCTGGAGCTATACTCTCAAGATACGGCGATGAAACCAGAGGTGGTGGTTGCGTCCAAAGTTGATCAAGCAGAAAAACCGCTGAAAGAGTTTGAAAGTTATATCAGAGAGCATGGGAAGCCGTTTTTTGCCATCTCCGCCTTTACAGGCGAAGGGGTGGAACCCCTTATGGCGCATCTGGGAAAGCTAGTGCATGCCCCCTAAAAAGCCGTTCACAAAGAGCGTTCTTACCCCTCTAGCCGCTATAGTGAGCGATCCTTCTGTAAAAAGCAAGGGGATATACGCTTATCACAGCTTGACGCAGATAAGGCGGCAATGGGATGAGTGCATCGGCGGCAAGGTAAAAGAGTTCTGTTTCCCATATAAATTTTCTAATGGAACGTTATATACCGCAGTTGCCGATTCTATCTGGTATACAGAACTAAAGCTGATTAAAAATGATATTCTGGCTAAACTCAACGCTGTAAACGGAGAGATTGTAGATATTCGTTTTAAGTTGACCGACGAAAAGCTCTCCATTTCAGAGCAGAAAGGCAAAAAAACTCCTCAAGAGAGAATACTTGCCGAAAGGGAGCTGAAAGTTGTAGAAGAGACGGCAGAACTGATAAAAGATGAAAAATTAAGAGAAGTTTTCCGCAACGCTATGCGCCGCTCTATATCTCTGATTTGACAATTGCCTTATAATCACCCTACAGCAGCAGGAGCAGGCAGACTCTGAGTTATGCTGTCTATAAGCTCTGTCAACATATCAATAAAATTTTGCAGATTGCTGTTGATTGTTTCAAAATCCGCAGATTTCCCCGCCTCTTCAAGTTTTGCCGCCTCTTCCGCCGCCTGCATCGCTCCTATGCTTCCCGCAGCGCTCTTCAGAGAGTGGGTGTGCAGTATAAAGGTTTGAAGAGAATCTTCGTTATTTTTAAGAGACGTTTTCAACACTGCCAGACGCTCTCTTGCATCGGTGCAGAAAAGTTTCAGCACATCGATGTATATATTAATGTCTTCAGTGAGGGCGAGCCCGCGGCTGATATCCACCCCTTTAATTTCGCTTAGAAAAGGGTTCTGTAAAAGGTTGTCCAATTTTTTGGCGGTTGAAATGGTTTTTTCTTCCCGCTTGTCAAGGGGGATCCACCTATTCATTATCTCATTTAATTTTGGAATCTCTATCGGTTTTGAGAGAAAATCTGTAAACCCCTTTGACAAAAAGATCTCTTGCATCCCTGTTACAGCGTTGGCAGTTAGGGCTATAATGGGAATTGCTTTGTAATACTCGTCAAGAGCCCTTATCGCTTCTAACGCCTCAATCCCATCCATTTCAGGCATCATATGATCCATAAAGATGATGTCATAGCGGGTTTTTATGGCAAGTTCAATCGCTTCTTTTCCGCTCAAACAGGTATCTATCCACGCGTGATAGGGGGTTAAGAGCCCCTCCGCCACTTTAAGATTAGCCAAGATATCATCTACTATCAGTATCTTTGCTGTTGGGGCTCTAAAGAGTATCTCCCTCTTTTTGTTCCTTGTCGGAGCAGCCTTTTTAATCTCCCCTAAACCGGTCTTATTGGAATAGCCCTGAACTATCTGAACGCTGAATATAGAGCCTTTAGAGTATTCGCTCTTTACGGAGATGCGGCCTGACATGGCTTGGCATAACCTTTTAGTGATTGCTAAACCTAGCCCGGCGCCCTCAATATCTTTATTGCGCTTTTCATCCATACGGGCGAAGTTGTCAAACAGCTTAGGGATATCTTCCTCTTTTAAGCCTATCCCTGAATCTTCCACTGAAAAGGTCAGCTTTATAGTTTTATCATCGATAAATTCTCCCGATGCAGAAAATTTAACAAACCCTTTCGGCGTATACTTAACTGCATTAGTTAAGATATTGAGCAATATCTGCCGTATTCTAGTTTCATCGCCGTTCATTGAGGCGGGTATATCGGGGGAGATATCAGTTATCAGCTCTAAAGGCTTGCCCTCCATCCTCATTCGGATAATGCTCAAAATATCGTTAAAGACGGAAGCTGTGTCATAATCGGCGGAATTAATATGCAATGTCCCCGCCTCTATCTTAGAAAAATCCAATATATCGTTGATAATGGCGAGGAGGGTGCCTGCCGCCTGCTGAATTTCCGCGATATACTCAAGCCCCTTTGGAGAGCCGTATTCTCGAGAGGCGAGTTCGCTCATCCCTATAATTGCGTTCATAGGGGTGCGGATTTCATGGGAAGTGTGTGCTAAAAATACCGTCTTGCTCTCACTCTCTCTAGTCGCGCGCTCGGCTTCACGGCGGTATTTCAGAAGGGAGAAAAGCCCGCCTGCAAAGACGGCGATAAGGGCAACAATCTCGATAACAAAGAGAATCTTATACATTCTATGCATACTGATTATCTGTTTATCTATAATATCCACACCGCAAAGGGCAGCGACATTGCCGTTAGAATCAAAAACAGGAGCAAGTGCGTAGATTAGCCCATCCCACCCGACTGTATAGTTGCCCAAACCCGCACAGACAGGTTTTCGGTTCTCAATAGCTTCGGATGCTCCAGGCGTTAAATTAATGTCTAACGGCGGCGTTGCAAGGGATACCTGCGTTTCAAGATTAAAATCATTGTCTATAATGAATTGGAGTTTCCCATCCACCTCTCTGATATAATAGACATATAAAACATCCTCTTCTTCAGAAAAATCCGCCAGCTTCTGGCGCAGCGCCTGATATTCTGGGCGCATAATATCTGATTCATCTTGATAAGAGTTGAGCTCTTCGGCGCTTACAAGAGACGCCGCTTTTTCACTGACTGCAATTAACCTTCGTTCAATATTGTAATCTAGAGCCTTAAAAGAAAAGTTGACCAATATATTTGTAAACACCACCAAAATAAGCAAAACCACCAGCGTTGCCGCAAATGCGGTGATTACGGCGTGTTTTTTTAAGAACCGATTCATACAATTTTATGCGCTCTAGGGGGAAGGGCGGGTTTTAAGCGCTATTTTTAGTTACCGCTTCTTTTTCGGGGCTGTATAAGAAACGTTGGCAATAAGGGCATTGAAGAAGATCTCTCTCTTTTTTTACATCAACAGCAAATTGAGGGGGGACTTTCATATTGCAACCAGTGCAAGTTTCCGAGATTATAGGCGCAATTGCAACATTGTTGCGTGCTTTGCGGATGCGTTCATAGCGGGCGGTGATATTTTTCTTAATAGTTTCGGCAAATTCTGCCCGCTCTCTCCTTAGAAGAGCTGCCTCGTCATGAAGCGCTTGGTCTTCAACCTCTTTCTCTCTTTTTAATCTGTTATAAAGGTTATCCTTCTCTTCACAGGCGGCGGAAAGCTCAGCTATAGCGGCTTCTAACCTTTTCAACTCGATAGCGGCGTCAGCGGTCTGCTTTTCAAGGGCGGAAATATCTCTTTTGAGATTATCCATCTCTTTAAGAGCAGCTTCGTATTCTCTGCTGTTTTGAACGGAAAGCAGCTTTTTTTGGGCGGCGGAAGCCATATCTTTCTTCTCTTCCAGAGAGATTTTCGCACTGGTATGCTCGTCTTTCAGGGCAGTAAACCTCTGAACATCAAGCTCGTTGTTCTGTTTAAGGCGTTCATATTCACTTTTTACAGCCCTTACCGCCTCAGGCACCATAGCGAGCTTGCTATCGACAATGTAGAGCCGAGTGTCCATAGCCTGCAGTTTTATCAACTGCTCAATAGTTTCATGCACCATTATTATTCTCCTTAATTAAGTATATGTATAAATTATGCGAGCGTTATTATAGGCGGAGTTTCTTCCGCCAAAAAAACCTCAACATTAAACTCTCTCTTCAAAACTTCAGCAAAACGCGTTAGATATATCCGTTCAGAATAAAAATGCCCCACATCTACAATAGTTACCCCGCTCTGCCTAGCATCAAGGGCTGTGTGGTGTTTTAAGTCTCCTGTTATATGGACATCCACCCCAACTTTTGCGGCATCCTGCCAAAGTTCTGCACCGCTGCCTGTTGATACGGAGAAACGTTTCACCTCTTCGGTTCTATACATATTTGCCCGTAAATCTGCAACCGAGAGCTTTTCTCTGAGCAGCTCTATAAAGCTCTCAAAAGGGATAGGTTCATCAAACTCTCCCACTAAACCTAATCCGAACTTTTCAGGGCTTTTAATAGGGATAATATCAAATGCGGGTTCTTCATATGGGTGCACCTTGCGCATCGCCTGAACCGACTGGAATAGGCGCTTTTCAGGCACAATCATTTCAAGGCGGAGCTCTTTTACTTTTTCTGCTCTCCCTCTTTCGCCGATAAAGGGGTTTGCATCTTGATTGGGGGTGAAAGTTCCTATCCCTTCTGAATAGAAGGCGCATCGAGAATAGTTGCCTATATTGCCCGCGCCTGTCGCACTAAGGGCGTCAAGGAGCGCCTCTTCATATCCGCTGGGGGTGAAAACCGTTAATTTATACCAGTTATCCCCTTTTTCTTGCGCTAAGGGGGCTATATTGCGTGCACCGAGCAGTTCAAGGATATAGGCGTTAAGCCCATTTTCAGCGAGATCAAGGTTTGTGTGGTAGGAGAGGATGGTTATGCCGCTCTTTACAGCATAAACCGCCGCACTATCGCGACCATGAAAAAGCCCCCTAAGAGGCTTAAAAAAAAGAGGGTGATGAGTTATAAGCAACTCACACCCCCATTTATGCGCCTGCTCTAAGGCAAGGAGCAAGGGATCTAGAGCAAGGCATATCCGCGATACCGCAACATCGCCTAAATAAACCTGTTTACCTGAAAAATCCCAAGAGAGCTGTCTACTTACATCTGCAAAATCGTTTTCAACAAAAGATATAATCTTGTCAACGCTTGTCAAAGGCAAACCCTTCCATAAAAGAAATCTATAGCAAAATAGAGTGAAAAGCAAGAGAAATTACCGCAAATATTTAATATGTATAACTAACCCGTTCTGCCTGCTTTTTTGACGCTTGCGTCCAAAACGCAAGGCTTCACCTATATTACCATACCGCGCTCTTCCAACTGTCATAGTCGCAGTCATCGCTGGGGCATAATAGCTCCACCCCTGCGCTTTGCGCCCCTTGCAGTGCGCCTGAACCATCTATGAGGGGATCCCCGCCGCTTTTCAACCAGCTCTTAAACCCTGCCGCATCGCCTGAATTGTTCGTTTTGCTCTGGTAGATAAACGCTAGAGACTCTCCAACAGCCTGCCTTAACTGTTCTTTTCCGAGGTGGGCGTAGCCGCCTCTATCGTGAATTAAAGCATCATAGGTGAGTTGAGCAGCAAACTTTTTTAACCCCTTGTTATCTAAATTCCAAGAGGAAGAGGTAGTTTCTGCCCAAGCTGAACCATTCCAAAACTCGAATCTATGGTTATCTTGACTATAGCGCAGATTGACCTGAGTTATCTTTAGGGCTTCTCCGTAAAAATCCAACAGATCGCTAAAGCCTTTTGCAGCTGCTATCGTTTCTGATATAGGAGCTCCCGCTTCCCCGTTTGCTCCGTGGCAGCTGCTGCAGGCTGAACCTGCAACGTTGATATATCTTATACTGTCAATATCTGAACGGTCTTTTATGATAAGCGGAGCGCCGCTTGCATCTTTATAAGCCGCAAGCGAGTGCCCGTTTCTATTTATATCGTGGCAAGCCGCGCATTTTGGGAACTTTTCGCCCGAAAAGTCAACGTTTCCGCCATGGGCGCTCCATGTGGAGCTATCATTAAAATCCGCCCGCGGCTTTAAGTTATCGGATATAAGAGCGCTGTATGCAGCATCTTTTATCTTAGGGAGCAACAGCCCCGCGGCATTTGCCGCCGATGGAGCGTAATGTGTGGATGCGCCGTAGAATTGCGCACTGAAATCTTCATTTTTTATAAAGATATTGGTTCTCCCCGCATGGCAGGTGAAACAGAGGAGGGAGTTGTCCGCCTTCTGCTTGATCAACACCTTATCAGGCAGGCTGAGGGAGGTTAAAGAGTTAAAAAGCTCCTGAGCAATCGGCAGGTAAAATTCACCATCAGCATGGTTGCCGTCCGCCGCCCTCAAACTCCCTTTTATAACGTTGATCCCTGAGACGCCTTCAATAGAGATATTTTCAGTATCATCAAGATCGTGGCAGCTGCCGCAGCCAAGAGGTGCGCCGCCTAGCCCATTGGTTGCTGACGGCTGGATGCTCTTGAATGGACCGGTCTTATAATCCCACACATATTGAACCTGCTCCATAAATTTTACAGATTCTACAGCATTATGGCACGGCATACACCGCCTATCGCTTGCTGCAAAGTTAGTATGGTTCCAGCTAGGGCTGTCGTAATCGGCATGGCTGGAGAGTGCGAAACTCTTTTCTATATTTTCTAAAGCGCTTGAGGAGATTTCAGGCAGCGGCGCAAACCTAGAGCTTTTATGGGGGTCGTGGCAGTTTGTGCACGCCCTATCGCCTGCTGCGTCTATATTTAAGCCCAACGGTTTTTCAACTCGAGATATTTTTCCTGAACTGTCAACTGCCGTTGCTATAGCATTTTTAGCGGCAAAGTGGGTTTTCACAAACTTTCCGTTGAACCCTAACCCATAGACGCCTGTTATAGCATTGTCTGAAAAGTAGTGCTCGCCCGCGGCGGCTTTTACCGCCTCTGCTGAAGCTCCAACCGACGCAGAGTATACTGAACTGTCAAGGAAATATGCAGAGCGGGCGGCGCCAAAATTTACGCTGGCTTCATTCCAATCTTACAGTGTGGCAAGAGGTGCATAGAACAAACTCTTTTGAATAGATGAGCTTGCCCCAATCTTTAACCTCTTCTACCTTCTCTGAAAGCCCGCCGCCGTGCGGATCATGGCATGTGGCGCAGCTTAAGGGGGTATTTGCCATCTTTTCAAATGGGTGCTCCCCTAAAAGAGCTTTTATTTCAGCAACGTTCTTTGAGCCGTTGAGCGGGTTATACTTCCACGAATAGTTATAGGAGTGGCAGAAACCGCAATAGCTGTCAGGCTTAATATTCCCCTTTGCATCCTGATATGCCGTCCTGCTTGAGCTGGCGTGCAGCCCAGCTCTGAAAGCGGTTCCTAGGTTTTCAGTAAAATATCGGCTAGATGCCGGTGGGTTGTGATCTGTTGCACTTTCATGGCAGTTATAGCACTCCCATGAGGCGTCTGTTGCGTTAGGATTGCTAACAGCGCCTCCGCCCGGAAGGTTTACGAGCACATCTTTTTTGCCGTAGTGCCCCCCTTCAATTTTGTGGCAGCCCGCGCAGCTTGCGCCCCCAATCCTATCTTCTGATAGCAGAGCAGTATCAGTTATAAAGTTAAACAAGAGATTTAACTCTTCATTTTCAACTGCATCTCTTTCATGGCATGAATTAGCACAGCCGCCGCTATTCTTCCAACTCCAGAGGTGGGGGCTTGCCTGATAATTAGCTTTTGCCAACTCGTCTGCCGTTTCAGAGCCTCTTATCCGTTTTATTATAGAGGAGTTGTCTCCCAATTTATAGGCAGCATCTCCGTGGCACTCTGCAATGCAAGATTCATTAGACGCTGCATTCTGGTTGCTGCGCAGCCAGTCATATATGCTCCAATCTTTCTCGGACGGCGCATCGCCCGCACCGCCTCCAGAGCCGCCGCCCCCGCCGCCGCAACTGGCAGCAATTAATAATATCAGAAAAAATAATAGAATTAAAAAACTCTTTTTCATCTCAACTCATCCTCAGGTAAATATAAATGCGGCGCTAGGTGGAAAACTCTTTTGAGCGGGCGGGGGGATCCCCCGCCCGCAAAATAATAATGGGGAGAAGTAATTGTTAAACTGACTTTTTACCGAGCATAGCCTGGAATCGCTAGAGAGTGTGCTTTTGCCCCTGAACCTAAATCAACAACGGAGATAGGGAAGAGCCCTTGTGCATCAAAAATTACAAGTTTATCGTTATAGTAGGTAACATAAACAAGCTCTCCGTCAGGGCTATACAGCACATGGCTTACAGTGGTGTTACTGCCGCTGCCAAAGCCCAATGTGTCTTTGCTGGCAACATATTTATCTATAACAATCTCACTTGCCTTAGGTGCGCTCGACGAAAGGGTGGATATATCTATCCTAACTAGGTAGGATGATTCATCATCAGGCACGTGGTGCGCCTCTTCGCAATCCACCCCATAGCTTTCTGTGGAGAGCAGATATTTAAGATCAGGGGAGAGCTCATAGTTGTGAGGATTGCCAGGAACCTTCGCAAAGAATTTCGGGTTTTTAATATCCCTCACATCTATCACATAGTTGCCTTCATAATCCGTTTCAGCAGTTCGATCTGAATTTTGATTTCCGCCCGCTGCCCCCACTAAAACAAAGTTGCCGCTTGGGTGAACCGCAAAAGCGTGAAGAGAAGGAATAGCATTATGCAGAAGACCCGGAGCCCTTATGGGGAATTTTACAATCTGCGCCACCTTGCCCTCTGCATCTTGTAGATCGTTTAGAACGCGCTCTTTGGTAATTGTGAGATCATCCACCCGTTCAACAAGGTCTAGCTTTGATATATCAAAAGCTATAATATTGCCGCCGGCTGCATCTGTTACCCAGAGAACCTTATCATCCTGCGTGCTCTCTATTACATGGGGATCGCCGGTATTTATTGGAGAAGCTTCATTGGCGGGATTGTCTATAGTCTCTCCATTGCGGATGACGCCTAAGTGAACCTTCTTGATAACATCATAAACATTTATCCCCACCGGACCGTTGGCATTATGCGCTCCTTTTCTACCGTTGCTGTTGAAGGCGTATCTTCCGTCATGCGAGAGATAGAAGTTGATAGATGAACCCACGCCGGAGAAACGTTTCAATAACTTTTCACTAGAGTCAGCATCAGTAAGATCAACCGTTACTCTTCTAGTATCAGGGTTATCTGTGAATACGGCTGCTTTACCGCCTCCATTGCCTTTTAGATCATAGACAATGACATTGCCTGCCTCTCCTGACTCCTCGCCGAGCCAGATCTCTGCACCATTTCTAGTTACAACAAGAAAGTGGGATTGACCTTTTTTAGTGGCTGATGTTGAAATTTCAGCACTTAGATCAATCGTTCCCACGAGTCTGCCCGTAAATGAATTCAAGACGCCTAGAGTTCTATTGCCCTGATTGGAGGTGATGACATACCCATTGTCAACCCCTCTGTTAAATGGGATGCTTGATTGCGCTGGGGCTGGGGTAGAATAGTAGTTTGTGGAACCGCCGTCATCTTCGGTGCAGGCAAGGATGCCGAAGAGAGAAAATAGAGATACGAACAGTATCTTAAAAAACTTCATAAAATTTTAAACCTATAAAAATCTGCGTTAAACGCAATAAAAAACGCATAATAAAGTGCGCGAAATACCTTAACTTCCAGCAAGCCGACCCGCCTCTTATTCAAAGCAGCATTTACAAAAACGTTTCATTTTTCTCCTCCTAAATATAAAACACAGTAAATATATTAAAGTAATAGGTTTATTGCATAATATGGGCTAACTTATTGGTAAGCAAGGTAAAAAAAGTAAATTCACACTTTTTTAAGGTAAGAATTTTTAAGAACATTCTCGGCTTAGATATATCTAGTAAAGATTGTAAGTAAAAATAAAATGAACCGATAAGGTTTATAAACAGAGAGGTCGCCGACCTTCAGTTACTTTCTCTAGAATCCCTTGTATTAAGGGGGTTTAGAATTTTTTTAACTAACCCGCTCTGCTTAGTTAGAGTAGAGCTAATTTGCGGGCGGTCTTGAAATAAGAGAGGAATATTTTAAGCAACCTCTTTTTCTTTGACTTTACCCCTTAATAATAGTAGAATTAACCGCTAGGCAGCTTGTGAGGGAGTTTATGAAAAAAGCATTTAATCTGGTTGAGCTTTCAGTGGTTCTACTAATAGTGGGAATTGTTGCCGGAATGGTGCTGAAGGGGAAAAGTCTCCTAGAAGCCTCGTATTATAAATCAGAAGCCCATAAGGTTGATAAGATTCGCAGCGCTGTTTTTGCTCTAATGGCAAAATACAACGGTTCTTATACATCTATCTCATTTGAAGACAATAAGAGCTATGACAGCCTTACAACAGCCGATAATGCAACTTTTGACACAGCCCAGTTTTTTGACAACGGTCTTTTAGATGAAAATTCTCTCAAACTCCACTATGCTGATGATTGGAGAGTATCCCTCTGCCAAGAAGGAACAAACTCAGCAGGCAGCGCCGACGGCTACCTTGTAAACGGCAAACGGAGCTATATATGCGCTTACCACCATGGCTTATTCTATGATATTATGTGCAATCTGGAGGTGCTCCTGGATGATCAAAACCTTAAAGGCGGTTTTGGGCTTGCCACCGGAGATGTGCCTATCACCCCAGAATATAAGGTGTATCTTGACAGCACAAATAAGATATTTGAGTGCGACAAGGTAAAACCTAGAGAACAGGGTATTACTAATCCGCCGCCCGCCTACGGTTATCTAGTTTTCAAGTGATGATAAGGAGAGTTTTATGAAGAGAGGGTTCAATCTTATAGAACTTGCTGTGGTATTTCTGCTTATCGGGCTTATCTCGGCGATGGTATATAAAGGGAAAGAGCTTTTAGAGAATGCGTCTATACGCGCTGAGGTTCACAAACTTTCCAAACTGCGCAACGCATTTGCCACCATGATGACTACAACATCAAAAGGCAATATTGATGAATTGGAGTATGACAGCGCAACAGGTTACAAGATTCAACCTCTCTTTGACCTTGAACTCATCGCTCCGGAAGATCTTACTGTGCAAGGCAGTTCAGATAATTGGTCGTTTTATCCGTGCATTAACAATGCTGCATCTTTTTCTTTTGATATTATTAACCAGACAGGTTCTATGATATGCGCTCTGCATAAAACATATCCCGTCGATCTTATCTGCAATACAGAGGTTATGAACGATAACCAGAACCTGAGCACAGGTTTAGGCGTCGCCTTTAAGAACTCTCAAGCAGATGATCCCTACGATAATCTAACAGGGATGGTTCAGGGCGGTTTTGACTGCGATCTGGCAAAACCCAGCGCCGCCACCCCCCCCGAAGTATACGGTTTTATACTATATCGCTAGCATCATTTGGGGTTATTAGATGCAAACCCCATCTATGCTCTATGCAGATAAAAGCGGGAAGATATACGAACATCCAACGCTGAAGATGTCTGTTAAAAGCGGCGGGTATGACTGTATACCGCACCTTGCTGAACTTATCCCTCTACCTAAAAATTCAAGGCTCTACTTTATCCCCAACAGCAGCGCTGTGGGGTTCAATATTCAGAGTTCTGCTTTTGAAACGTTGGATGAATATGCAATCAGCGTTTTCCTCCCCCCAGCCTACCTGCGCCTTCACCTGCCGTCTTATATCCGCAAAGCCTCATCCTCCCTCCCATTATACGCCTACACGCCGGTGGGGTGGCATGACGGTATGTTTGTAACTTCAGCGGTTAAGGTTGATGACGATTCCCGCTGGAACCCTAGTTTATATGATTATTCGGACAACTTCCGTCCGCAGGTGGAGAGGTATTTGCAACGTTATCCGCACAATAGGCTCTATAAGCAGCTTGCTGTATGCGCTCTTGAATATGACTGCACAGCGGCGAAGAATGTGTTCTATCCTCGTTGGGAGTGCCCTATACCAACAGCGCCCTCCTGCAACAGCAACTGCATCGGCTGCATCTCTAAACAGCCTGCAGAGTGCTGCCCCGCCCCCCAATCCCGAATAGATTTTCTCCCTACACCCGAGGAGATTGCAGAAGTTGCCGCAAACCATGCAGAAAAAGCAGAACACCCTATAATCAGCTTTGGGCAAGGCTGTGAGGGGGATCCTATCCTATATGCCGATAATATTGCGCGGGCGGTGGAGATGATCCGCCCGCAATTCCCCGAACTTACCATCAACTTTAATTCCAACTGCAGCAACCCCAAAAATCTTGCAAAGCTCATAGATGCAGGTATAGACAGCATCCGCGTAAGCCTCAACAGCGTAGTGGAGAATACATACAACAGCTATTATAGACCTCAAAACTACTCCTTTGCAGATGTTGTAAAGAGTATAGAGCTAGCTGAAGAGGGCGGAATATATATCTCCTTAAACCTATTAACGTATCCAGGAATAACTGATAGAAAGAGTGAAGCTGAAAAGATGGGGGAATTTTTGGAAGAGCATAGGATAAACCTTATCCAGATGAGAAATCTCAACATCGACCCCGCCTTAATGGAAAGTGTCTTTAATAACACCCATGAGGAGCTTTTGGGGTTGAAAAATGCAATGAAACTCTGGAAGAGAAAACGCAAAGGGTTGGAATTTGGATATTTTAACCGCACAAAGATCAGTTTTTACAGTGGAGTTTAGGGGTGCGCTCTGGTTTTTTATTTGAAATATAGCGATTTATTATGTATAGTTTTAGGGTGCGTTTGTTAAACTTAACTAAGAGGTTTCTATGAAAAGGTTGATCACGCGAAGCGACTTTGATGGGCTAGCCTGTGCTGTTCTCTTTAAGGAACTGGATATGATAGACGACATCCTCTTTGTCCACCCTAAAGATATGCAGGACGGCAAGATTGAGGTAGGCAGGAACGATATAACTACAAACCTGCCGTATGTGGAGGGGGTTTATCTTGCGTTTGACCACCATATGAGCGAAACTATCCGCATCGGCAAAAAGCTGGACAACCATATTATAGACGAGAACGCCCCATCCGCCGCTCGTGTGGTCTACAACTACTACGGCGGGGCGGATAGATTCCCGACGTTCTTAAACGATATGATGATAGCTGTAGATAAAGGCGATTCTGCAAATTTCACAAAAGATGAGGTGCTTAATCCAAGCGGGTGGAATCTCTTAAACTTTGTTATGGATGCAAGAACAGGGTTAGGGCGGTTCAGAAATTTCCGCATCTCCAACTATCAACTGATGATGGAGCTTATCTCCCATGTGAAGACTATGCAGATTGAAGATATTTTAGAGCTGGAAGATGTTAAAGAACGTGTGGAGCTCTTCCATAAATATAAAACCGATTTTGAAGAGCAGATAAAAC
This sequence comes from Deferribacteraceae bacterium, assembly GCA_031276055.1. Classification (GTDB taxonomy): domain Bacteria; phylum Chrysiogenota; class Deferribacteres; order Deferribacterales; family JAISNW01; genus JAISNW01. The sequence continues at coordinate 17,235 of JAISNW010000219.1, forward strand.
GCTGCTCCACCATACATAAAGATGTAGTGGTGCTTGATCTTAGGGAAGAGGAGACTATCTACCCCGGCAACCGTTTTGTAATTTACGCCATATTCCCCGAATCAAAGATATCCATCCATGAGATATGGGGGGTTAAAAAGCAGAACACAGTTTTTGCAGTGGGCAAATCTATCTTTAATAAAACCTCCACTGTGAATATTGGGGCAGTTATGCTGGAATACGGCGGCGGCGGGCATGTTGCCGCTGGAACATGCCAAGTGCCCAATGAAAAAGCGGATGCTATTCTAGCGGAACTGCTGCTGAAGTTAAGCTAATGCCATGTTTTACGCCGTTATATTCTTCCTCCTCTTCCTAGCTGCTCAAGCTATGGGGCAGGTTTGCGGCACAGAGGCGCTAAACCTGCTCTTAGACAACTCCACCATATATGCTAACGGCGTGGCGGTTAAAGATAGGCTCTTTATCACCTCTGCAGCCAACGGTCAGGAGGACTTAGCCGAAAAGTTAGCGGCAAACCCCGCCCTTCTAAATGAAACAGACCCAACAAATGGGAACAACGCCCTATTAGCCGCTATTATATCTGGGCATAAAGACTCTTCAGAGCGGCTCTTATCAAGCGGGATAAACCTTAAACATACCAATAAGAACGGTCAGAATGCCCTGCACCTCTCAGCAAAGGCGGGGGATGCGTTGTTGGCTGAAAAACTTATTGCTAAAGGGCTATCCGTCTCAAGCAGAGACAACTATGGCAACACCCCCCTCTTATACGCCGCCGCCTCTTATAACCCGCAAACTGTCATCGAACTTTTAAGAGGGGGTGCAAACTCTTCTGAGCGCAATAATGATAATCTAACTCCATTGTCTGTTGCAACTCTTAGGGGCAATACTGCTAACGCAGCAGCCCTTCTGGACGCGCAAGCGGCGGCAGATCATATTACCCCTTGCGGAACCCCTTTAGGCATTGCAATTAAGATGAAAAACCGTGTTATATTTAATAAGCTGTTAGAGGCGGGCGCATCAACCTCCCTTGCAGATATGAATGGGGACTCCCCTCTTCATATAGCCGCCGCCTCTGAAGATATAAATTTTGCACAACGGTTA
>JAISNW010000226.1 GCA_031276055.1 Deferribacteraceae bacterium
TACGGCTATATCATGGGGCGGCATTATAGACCAGAAGAATATCACTTATATTCCAACGCTGCCCTAAATGGAGATGTTAATTGCGATAAAGACACGGAAGATAGCTGCGTGGCGGGCGAGCAGTATTTTAAGACTCGCAGCACATACCCTGTTTCTGATGTTTACGCTGTAATCAACCAGTTTGCATTATACGCCAATGACGACTGGCGCATCGGGCGAATCTTATTTAGCGCGGGCTTTAGGTTGACAAACGACGACTATATGAACAATACCGACATCTCCCCTAGAACCCGTCTGCAGTTTGACGTTTTCGGCGACAACGGCACCATATTAACAGGGGGATATTCCCGCTACTACGGCTCCAGCCTCTTGAGCAATAAGCTGCGGGAGGGGATAGCGCCTAGTATAAAGAAGGTCCGCAAAGTTTATCTATATGATTTAGAACCTTGGCTGGATGCAGCAGACCAGACTTTAACTGAATACAACTATAGAGAGCTAAAAACCCCTTATAGCGATGAGTTTACAGCGGGGATAGAGCAGAAGATCTTCGGCAGCATCCTAAACTTAAACTACACAGCGCGTTTTAATGAAGATGAATTTGCGACGGATTATATAGCCCTTGAAAAAGACGGACGGCGGCACTGGCGGCTTAACAACAACGGCTCCAGCGAGTATCAATCCGTTCAGATTGAATGGAGCAAGAGTTGGAAAAACCACAGTTTAATCTTTAACACCACATGGTCTGAAAGCAAAACATCCAACGACACCTACGATGCCAACTTCGATTTAGAGGATATGGACAGCGAGGTTTTTTTGGAAGGCAAGAGGATCAAGATAAAAGATCTGCCAAGAGATAACTTCAATAAACCCTATGTATTGAATTTTGCATATGCGGGTAAATTTTTTGAGAACCTCACCGCCTCCGCCGTTCTAAAATTTACATCCCCTTACAAAAAGCTCTCCAGTGAGGATGATGTGCTAGTGGGCTATACAGATATAGACCCTGATACAGGAAAGCAAGAGGAGATAACCCTAGCGTCTTACTCTATAGCGCATGTAAATGAATCTTATATGCTGGACTGCATCTTTTCATGGAGGCAGAAAACTTTCAAAGACCAATCGCTCACAGTAACTTTAGAGATATTTAATATATTAAACTTAAAAAATAAGATTGGAGAAGCAAGCCGCACCACCGCAACGCAAGGCTACTACACTTATGATATATACCAGATGGGAAGGCAGTTCTGGTTAGGGCTTGCATACGAGTTTTAACAGGCTTAAACGCCCCAAAATAAATATTTACAATCTCTCCTTGACAATATATAAGAACCTTAGCTACAATTTATAAATTCTTTTACGAGGTGAGATTATGAATGTTGATGCGTTTATCGCCAAATATAAGATTAAGGGCGCTCAGGAAGAAGAGCTAAGAGAGCTTGTGGATGAAGCTCGAGAAAAAGGATATGACGAAGGTTATGACGATGGCTATGACGAGTGCCGCGAAGATATAGAAAACGGCATAAATGATGAAGATGATGAAGACGAGGAGTGGGATGATGATTTTGAAGATGACGATAAACAGATAGAGGATGAGCTTTTTGACGATGAAGATTAAACTAATATTCTCCCTCTAGCTCTGATTCCTGCTTGATTTTTGATTTTTTTTCTCCTTTTGGTTAGTCCGGATTAATCTTTTTTCTCCTTGGTTAGTCCGGATTAATCTTTTTTCTGCATAACTATAAAGTAGATATTAAGGTTTATATATGCTTGAAAACCCAAAGATAACTGTTATACTTCCTACATACAACGGCGGACAGTTTTTGGCTCAATCCGTTGAAAGCATTATCGCACAGACAGAGAATGACTGGGAGTTGATAATTGTGAATGATTGCTCCACCGACAATACCCTTGAAATAGCAGAGGGTTTTTCCGCAAAGGATAGTAGGATTCAGGTTATTACAAATAGAACAAATATGAAACTTCCCGCATCGCTTAATATAGGTTTTTCAAAGGCGCGTGGGAGATATTTTACATGGACGTCAGATGACAACCTCTATAAACCTAACGCGCTGGAGATTATGGCGGCTTATCTTGACAACCGCCGCGAAGTTGACTTTATTACCGCTAATAGCGATATAATAGGCGAAGAAGGGGAGGTATTGAAACAAAAGTATAATACAGCCGATATTCGTTTGCCGGTTGAACTTATCCTAGGGTGCAATATAAGCGCTGCATTTATGTACCGCCGCGAAATTGCAGAGGCTGTGGGCGGTTATGATGAAAATCTTTTCTGTGCAGAAGATTACGACTATTGGTGCCGCATCGCATTGGCGGGTAATATCGGTTATATAAACGATAATATCTATCAATACAGGAAACACAAAAATTCACTTTCAACAACAAAGCGAAAAGAGGCGGAAAAGAACAAGCTGCTGGTTCAAAAAAAGCATCTCGACGCGTTTTGCAGCAAATTTTGTCTAAGTAATATAGACCGCTTAAAGATAGCTGTTATAAATAAGAGCAACGTTATTGAAAGCACCCCAATAAAGCTCTATCCCCTCTTTATCTTTCTAAAGGGGTATAAATTGGCAGTAAAACTCATAGCTGGTTTGGTATTTTGGGATAAAGCATTGCGCCGTAAAATCCGCCGCAGATTCAGCTTTTCTATAAACAGTATATGCAAGATATAATCATCATATTAGGCACAAGGCCGGAGGCGGTTAAACTTGCCCCAGTTATCTTGGAACTTCATAAATATAGAGATTATAAAGTATCGGTATGCAACACGGAGCAACAGAAGGAGTTGTCAAATCAAGCGCTGGCGTTCTTTGGCATTAAAGCAGATTTTAATCTGGACGCAATGCGGGTGGATCAGAGTTTGAGCGGGCTGCAGGCGCTCCTTCTTAAAGAGTTGGCTGATCTGTTTGTAAAGAACCGCTTTGATGCGGCAATTGTTCAAGGCGACACCATGACGGCGTTTTGTGCGGCTCTTGCTGCTTTTTACACCCGCACTCCTGTTTTTCATCTGGAGGCGGGGCTTAGGAGCTATAACCTGCTTGAACCTTTCCCAGAAGAAGCGCTGCGTCAGATGACCGCCCGCATCGCCTGTCTGCACTTTGCACCAACACAGAGGGCGGAAGCCGCCCTTAAAAGCGAGGGGATAAGCACAGACAAGATTATATTAACAGGCAATACTGTAATTGATGCTCTATTCTGCCTGCCTTCCCAAACACTGAAAGCCGCTGAGGAGAGTATAGCCGAGCGTGCTGTTAAACCTACTGATAAAACAGTCCTTGTTACTGTCCACAGACGTGAAAACCATGGGGAACGCCTTGACAAGATACTAGAAGCTCTTGTGGAATTAGCCGTTAAATTCCACGACCACGAATTTATTCTGCCCGTGCACCCTAATCCCAATGTACGAGGGAAGGTGCATGCCGCATTAGGAAAACTTGCCAACGTCTATCTTACTGAACCGCTGGATTATCCGGAGCTGGTATCTGTTATGAAAAGCGCAAAATTAATCTTGACAGACAGCGGCGGCATACAAGAGGAAGCCCCTTCTTTTGGCGCACCTGTTCTTGTTATGAGGTATGAAACAGAGAGAACAGAGGGGGTGGAAGCTGGTTTTGCTAAATTAGTGGGGGCGCAGAAGGATCTAATAATATCAGAGGCGGCAGCTGTGTTATCATTGGAGAGGGCAGAAACCCGCTTAAACGGCGATAAAAATCCATATGGAGACGGCTGCGCCGCCCAAAAGGTAGAGAAAGCTATAAGAGAATTTTTCAATACAAGCTCTCTCAAAAAATTTTTATAGCAATATTTGACTCTTTCAACTATAATTACCGAGTTTGAATAGCAGATAAGGTATTAATTATGCTTAAAACTATCTTTATAGAGGGGCTTAGCTGCCAGCATTGCGTGCATAGGGTGGAAGATGCGCTAAATGCGTTAGACGGGGTCAAGGCGGTTGTTGAACTTGCCTCAAATAGTGCAGCCGTCACCGCCCCCGATGGCTTTGATGATAACGTTTTGATTGAGGCTGTCGTCTCTGCGGGTTATGAGGTTTCGTCAATTGACTGACAGCCTCCAATATATCCTAACCGACATTAACAACAAGATAAGAGGGAGCATAATCGATGGGGATTCTCTAGTTATCCCCGATCTATCCCTCTATATCAGAATTGTTTCGTCAAATGTTGAAGAAAAAGATGGGAATTTCTTTCTCTCCTTTCATGTATCCCTCTCCCATCCCTCTTTTTATGAAGATGCTGTAGAAGCGTATTTTCCCACACAGGCTAAAACTTTTGAAACTGCGTTGCAGCAAGGTGTAAGAACCTTTCTTGTGGGGCTTATGCAGAACGTTTTTAATTGCATTCAAGCTCAAGAGGATTACACCTTTAATACATCTTTCCTTGGTTCAAAGAAGAGTTGGGATGTTTATGAAGGCGACCTGCTCTTATTCAACCGAAATGATGGGCAATCCCTCTGGAATTCTATACAAGGCGCTCTCGTCCGTAGGCTGGGCAACCGCCCATTTTATTATATTGATGCTTTTGTAGGAGAGTTGGAGGATGGGGAGATAACTGCAAAGTGCGGTATAAATAGCGAATCGAGTCATGAACTTGCCCAGCTTTTGATAAAAAATACCGATAAATGCGGCTCACCAGGGTATGTCCGCCAATTTTTCCTCTTGCAGCAAACAGGTTCTTATGACGGCTATCCTTATAAACGTGCGGCTATTGAGAGGTTTACAGAGAGAGCCCTTAGCCTATTTGGGTATTGCTGCACTGAGGAAAGCTATAAAAACCTTTTAACCAGCTTATATAAAGTTACAGAGGATATTGACCTAGCATGTGAACTGAAGAGCTTCCTGCCTGAGATATGCGCAGAAGCCTTTTACCGCGATAAAGGGGTTAGTTTTTCTGAAACTGTAGTTTTAATCAGAGGTTCAGAGGAGATTACCGTTTATAAAGATCAATTTACTTCGTATAATTGGATAAAAGATCGCATATTGAGAGCTTTTGAGAGTGCAGAGTTCTCAAGCGGGCTGTTTAATCGGTTAATATCTATCAGTGCAACCCACAATGCCATTGTTAAAGCAAAAAAGGAAGGTGAGGGGTACGGCTTTATAGTTCAAACCGCCCTAAATGTTCCTTCAACTTATGAGCTCCGATGAAAATATATAAATATGTTTAGGTGGATAATATGAGAACTGTTATTTTGGCTCTTTTGTTTATGTTTGTTTCTGTTTGTGCGTTTGCGGCGGATGCTGAAGTTTCTAGGCATACCTTTACTTCAGCTGTTGTTGACAGGGAGCCCGTTGATTCCCTAAAAACGCTTGCTGTCAGTGAAGAAGGCGCTGTGTTTTACTTTTCAGAGTTAAGGAATCTGGAAAATACTACCGTCGCCCACCAATGGAAGAAGAACAGTGATGTTGTTTATGAGATTAACTTCGATGTAAAAGGTCCGCGCTGGCGCGTCTTTTCCAGCATGAAGTCCGGCCACTTTGTTTCGGGTGATATTATCACTGTGGATGTTGTTGACACTGATGGGACTGTTCTAACTTCTGATACACTAAATGTAAAATGAAACTGATAGCGCCCCTTCTCTTGCTCTTAGGGGTGAATGCTTATGCTCAAGATTTTGCAGATTATAGAGGGTTTATCGGGTTGCAGGCGCCGGAGCAGTTTGAGATCAACGTTGATCTCAACTACCTGCTGCCAGATTATCTAATTGCTTTTGCAAAAAAACACCCATTAAAGTGGGAGTTGAGCGGCGTTGATTCTTTTGCTGTGAGGGGAGGGAGGCTTCATTCCATCTTGAAGGAGAGGATACTCTCCTTTTCAGACGGCGCATGCGGAGGGTTGGTATTCCCCCAAGACGCCGAAGATTACATAGTTAAAGAAGATGTAATAGCGGCGTTTTCAGACAACTATATCTACCTATATTCCATATCAAGCTGCGGTATGTTCAACCAACTTTCTGCACCATTAATACCTGAAACCTTTTATGCTGTTTCTCTTAAATATCTATGCAGAACTGATAAAACAGGAAGGTTCGCGGCCAATCTATCTAACGGAGAGCCGCTCTATTCTGATAATATAACGGGCAGCCGAGTATTCAGCGCAAATTCTGAAGGGTGTTACTTCTTAGATCAAAACGGAGCGATAGATTTTTTTGACGAATATATGCGCAGCTGCTCTGCAACTGAGGAGAAACTCTCAAGCGTTAAACCCCATGAAAAGGGATTTTCCGCGTTTGCCCAGAATATATTTGTAAAACTAACTTTTACCTCAGGGGTGCTCACCGAGTATGAAATAACAGATGGAGAATGCCTAAACACTATAGGAGGCGCCGAGCTGCTCTGCAAAACCCCTTATAATACAGAACTCTTTATGCAAGCCGCTGCCGCTGATAAACTAGCGGCTAGTGAGGATGAATATCTAATATTGAATGACGGCGTCTTGTCCGCCTATGATAAACGCCCCAGTTGGCAGCGTTCAGTTTATACCTCTTTTTCTTCCCCTAGAGGCTGCATCTTTAATGGGGAGTTAATCTTTTCTGATTATTTTTCAGATATTTATAAAGTTAATAACGATGCCTCGCTTTCAACCATTTCTGCTGTTCCTGAAGGGTGCGCCTATGAAGATGTTGACTACATAGACGGTAAATTCTACTTTGCAAACAGCTATTTCACCTTCGCTGAACCTGTTAAAAGGGAGGGCGGCAAGGCGCTATACCGCTATGCAAGAGACGCAATAATCAGCTATCTAATGGAATAATAAACTTTTAATATTTTTATTTCCTTTTACCCCTCTTAGTATGCTACAATCTCCCTTAATAAATTTTGGAGGAGTTTTATATGGGTTTACCTGTGGTGATATTCTTAGTAATTTTAGCAATCTCTCTTCTCTTCTCGTGCGTTAAGATACTGCAAGAGTATGAAAGGGGGGTTATCTTTCGTTTAGGAAGGTATGTAGCAGTGCGGGGGCCTGGTATTATCCTTCTTATCCCCTATGTGGAGCGGATAGTCCGAATGAGTTTACGCACAGAGGTTTTTGACGTTCCGCCGCAGGATATTATCACGCGTGATAACGTTTCTGTAAAGGTCAACGCCGTTGTTTATTTTAGGATTGTTGCTCCCGAAAGGGCGGTTTTAGAGGTTTCCGATGCCTTTTATGCCACAAGCCAGCTCTCCCAAACGACGCTAAGAAGCATTATAGGGCAGTTTGAACTAGACGATCTGCTTGCAAACCGAGAAAAGATAAACCTTGAGCTTCAAGCTGTTATTGATCGCCAGACAGATCCTTGGGGGGTTAAAGTAAGCGCCGTGGAGGTAAAACATATAGATCTACCCAATGAGATGCAGCGGGCGATGGCGCGGCAGGCAGAGGCTGAACGGGATAGAAGAGCTAAAGTTATTAATGCAGACGGTGAATTTCAGGCTGCAACAAAGTTAGCTGAAGCGAGCGAAATTATGAATCAGAACCCAATCACCCTTCAACTAAGATATTTGCAAACACTGGCTGATATTTCAGGCAGGAGCGGAGCCTCAACAATAATACCGTTCCCATTGGAGCTTATTAGAGGGGCGGCAAATATGGGGTTGTCAAAACCTCTGGAAAGCAAAGGCAAACCCAGCTAGTTTAGTTTATAGCTAGTTAGTTGCAGCTTGTTTTAGGGTTAAGTCTATGTGTAAAATAATAAACATAGACTTTTCTCCTTGCTATTTTTTCCTTTTTTTTATATAAGCTGGAGTTGTTTATATATTGAATACGCGCCCATAGCCCAACTGGACAGAGCGCTTGACTACGGATCAAGAGGTTGGGGGTTCAAATCCTCCTGGGCGCGCTTAACAAAAGCCCTTAGAAATAAGGGCTTTCCGCATTTTTAACCCGCGAAATTTTCTCCATTAACCCCCAAAAAGCCTATAAAATTAAGATCGTTGCTTTAGCTTGACATTAACGCTTTTCCGTGTAGTCAAAGAACTGCTGGGGCATTCTTCTATAGAAATGACCCAAAGGTATGCCCATTTATCCCCCGATAGTAAGATGAACGCAGTAAATAGGCTTGAAATAATCAGCCCCACAGATATATATCCTACACATATATTAAAATAGGAATATTCCGCCACAATTTTGCAACTATGTTAATCGATTTCGGGGCTGACTTATACACGGATCAAGCCTTACTTAACCACAAAGTCCAGTCTTTTCTTTTATTCCCCCCTTACATAGAGCAAAGTTACATCACTACGATGATGATCAAGCATTTCAGCGGTTTCACTCAGAGCTGCCTTAAAGCCTTTACCCTCCGCAATCTGTTCACCTAGATAAGTTTTAGCTCTATCATAGCGGAGCGCATGAGCCCCATTGCTTTTTCCGCTTTATACAACCCGCCATTATAATGTGTTGTTCCCCGCCGCTGCACTCCTTATGTTTCCACATGTTCACCTCCTCCGCTTATACTTTTCAAGGGGGATGCACTCTAAACCGTGTAATGTGCATCTAAAATTAATC
>JAISNW010000230.1 GCA_031276055.1 Deferribacteraceae bacterium
GCAATCTCTCTAATATATTCATTATGGTGCGCTACATGTTTTTCGATGCCAGGGTATCCATGAAGTTCCATAAAAGCTTCCTGAGTGAGAAAGTGTTTTTTAGTGTAATCACTTAGGTAGTTTATGGTAGGCTCCAAAATATCTGCAAAGTTCTGATTGTTAAAAGCCCTCAGATATTTATTGCCTTTTTCGATGAACTCCAACTGCTGTTTATCAAGTTCATCATGGCCTGAAAGGGTGTATCTGTATGGCTCCATTAACTCAAACCGCATTTTGCAAAATTATCCTATCTTTTAGAGCACATCGGCTTTGCTTTTAGCAGCGCAATACGACAACAACGCCGCAACGAGAGGGGCGGAAAACATCGTCAAAATATAGCACCCTATACTTCCCATAAGGTTTAACCCGCCCATTATAGGAGCAGTAGAGACGATGTAATACAGCGCAAGCCTATTGCCTGCAAGCGCAGCTAACTCCGTAAACGGGATAAAAGTAATATAAAATACTATCAAAAAAGAGATCATCTTTTTCCCAAATCCCCTCCAAGCGGGTATTATTGCAATAAAATATCCAACGGATAAAAATATCTGCATATAAAACACGCTATTTATAAATTTTACTAACTCCACTAACACCATATTCACAGCAAAAGCCATGCCAAAAAGGTTTGAGACCCAGACATCTATCTGCTGCACTAACCCCCCTGTTAGACGCAGAAGCTCATTAAGAGAGGCAGTAGCTGTATAAATATCTGTTGTTGCTAAATTTTCTAGGGGCTTAAAAAGATATGCAAGAGGGTAGTATGCACCTAGCATTACGCACATGCCGCCTAGCCAGTAGGATATGAACATAGGCAATCTTTTCCTTGTTAAGCGGGAGATAAGGTATGCAGGGGCAAAGACAAAAAAGCTCCAGAGATGCCGCATGGCATCCTCAAAACCAAAGTTGCGGTTTATCCTCTTGTGGAACTTTTCAAGATCGTTGATGAAGGCAGGTATATTTTCATCAGATATATCCGCTTGAACAGCATAAGGGTTTGTTTCAGCAGCATCAGCTGCATTTATAGCTGTATCAGCTGCAGACGCCGCATCAATAGCAGTATCAGGCTCTAATTCAGCGGGCGCTTGTGCAGGCGTTTCAGCAGCAGCTTCTGTTAAAGCTGTTTCAGTTTCAATGCTCGGTTCAGTTTCAACATCAGCGCCGCTTTCTGAGACGCCGCTTTCTGAAACAAGAGGAGTTTCAGCGGTTTCGATGGGTGTTTCAGGAGCTGTTTCAATAGGCGTTTCAGCCGCTTCAACTGTTTGTAAATCTATTTCTGCGGCTGTTTCCGGTGTTTCATCTCTAATCTGTCGCGGCGGCGGGGTCTCTTGGACAGCTTCACTTTTGAAAGATTCTTCAAACGCCTCGTCCGCATCATCTTCAGAGGGATCGTGGATATCGGGCTCGCTCTTAGGAGGCTCTGATAGAGCTCTATAAAACTTTTCTAGGGCGGCAAAAGATGAATTGCTTATAAAGTATATAACAAACTTCCCTTTTACAGGCACACTTTCGTATTTTATTTCGGCGCTCTTCAACTGCTCTGCAAGGGCTGTGGAAAATTCATCCGTTGCCACTACCGCAAGTTTCATAGCATAGCCTGAGACTAATGGAAGCTGCTGAATATCCTCCTGTGCAGATAGGAGAACTTTCCCCATAACAACCATCGCTTTAAGGGCGTTTTCATCTCCTTGGTTCTCTTTAATATACTCATTAATCGTTATACATAGGCGCTCTTCAAGCGGCGGTTCTGTCGGTGGGAAGAATATCTCCATTAGATAATAATTTTTTCTTGCTTCATCAATTAATAGAAACGAGGGGGCTAGCTCACTATCAGGGTAGTCCGCTCCTCTCTTTTTTAACGAAAGGTCGGCATTCTCAAAAAACTTTTCAACCGCCGCTAAATAACGAAGGTATTCCATCTCATCTCCACTCTTAAATTAAAATATCAAAGTTTAAAATCTCTCATACTAATATTGATAACGTTAGCAATCCATTAAGTAAAGAGAAATAATTGGGCAACGTAAGAAGTTTATTCGCTTGAAAGGGGATATTTGCAATCCGCCTAGCATCTTTCTCGTTCCCTTTATGTGCATTAACCTCGTATATCGCTATCAACTAAGTATTTTTTGAAATTTCTCTATTTCAAGATAGGTGCGCTTTTTAGCTAGCTAACGATAATTGACCATAATTTTTTTTATATCCCTTGATTATTTTTGGTTATCTTTATGAGAAGGTTAGGATATGAAAAAGAGAAAAAAGAGAGGTTTTACCCTCGTTGAAATGAGTATAGTGCTGATCCTCTTCGGCATTCTAGCTGCTTTTGCTGCTGGCGCGTTGGTTCCGCTTTTGCGTTCAGAGATCGCCATAAGCCGTGAGAGAGATATAGAGAAAGCCTTTTCACGAATGCTGCAGCGGATCAAGATGGATTATTACCGCATCCCTGCATATTCAAACAGCAATTACGATCCTATCTCAGGCGGCGCCAGCTCCACTTGGGCAGGGGGGCGGGAGGTGCTTAGATACTCTAACGGTTATCCTG
>JAISNW010000245.1 GCA_031276055.1 Deferribacteraceae bacterium
GAAAGAGATATTAATCTAATAGATTTTAAGACATCTTCTGCATCCAACGCTAGGCAGGTTGAGTATGCAAAGCAGATGGAGCTTTATAAAAAAGCCCTCTACGCCTATTATAACATCCCTGTAAACGCTTATCTCTTTTATGTGCATGATGGCGCTGCAACGGTGGAATCGTTTAATCTCTAGCCTACTCGTCATAAATCTCATTTTTATATTGATTATTATCTTTATAAACAGTATACCTATCGTGTATGAGAAAATTTGCTGTAGTTTTTATATTTTTATTTTCTGCTGTATTTGGCGGCTGCATCCATGATCCCGCTAAAAGCTCCGCCGTCTTTGTGGAAGAGAGGGTTACAGTGGAGGAGTATGCGGTGGAGCCGCCCGCAAAAACCGCGACCCGCATTAGAACCGATCAGCCGATAAAGGGCGTTGTAGTTGAACCGCCCAAATTTGCCATAACCTCTGCTTTTTTTGACATTGAAACACCGCAAGAGCCTACAGAAGAGCTTAAAGCGATCTTTCAGGTGTTTGACATCCCCGTTACCGACACCCCGCGCGTTCAGCACTATATGAAATACTTTACCACAAACGGCAGGGGCAATATGCAATCGTGGATCAATAGATCCAATAAATATATGTATATAGTCCGAGATATCTTTGAGAAGGAAGGCATCCCCCTTGATCTAGCGATGCTCTCCTTCACAGAGAGCGGTTTTAACCCTATCGCTTATTCAAGAGCAGGGGCGGCGGGTATGTGGCAGTTTATGCCGTCAACCGGGAAGATCTATGGGCTCTCTATCACCGAGTGGGTTGACGAACGGCGGGATTTTGAAAAATCTACCTTAGCGGCCGCTAGGCACTTAAAAGACCTTTATAAGATGTTTGATGATTGGTATCTCGCCCTCGCCGCCTATAACGCGGGCTCAGGGAGAATCCGCAAAGCAACTCAGAAGCACAATTCAACCGACTTTTTTACTATAGCGGGTTCACGCACACTAAAGCTGGAAACGAGAGATTACGTTCCTAAGTATCTTGCACAGCTGTTTTTATATAAAAATCTATACTCTTATGGCTTTACCCCTCCCGATGAGACGCCGCTCTTATTTGATACAGTAGAGCTTGGCTCGCAGGCAAACCTTATCGTTTTGGCGCAGGCGTTAGGCTCAACTTATGAAGAACTCAAGATGCTTAACCCTGAATTGCGGACCCCCGTCACTCCGCCAACTTCTAAATATCGCGTGAGAATCCCTTTTGGAAAGGGGGCGCAGTTGAGCAAGCTGTTGAATGACGGCAAATTTGACCAACTCCGTTATACCCTCTATCAAGCTAAAGCGGGTGAAAGCCTTGCTGCGATAGCAAAACGTCACGGCATATCTGTTGAAGATATCCAGAAGATAAACGCTCTATCATATCCTAAGATATACTCTGCAAAACTTCTATTTCTGCCTAAAAAGGGAGAGAAGTTGACCTCAGCGGACATCCAGTTTGCTAAAGAGGTTCAGAGTTTGTCTCCTAAATACCACACTGTCCGCAAAGGCGACAATCTAACCGTTATATCTAGGAAGTATAATATCCCGCTCTATGTGCTGATTAGGATGAACCCTAAAGTAAACCCGAAAAAGATATATCCTGGCCAGGTTTTGGTGATCTCCAGAGGCGGGCTTGTAGGCTGAAAGCCGATGAGGGTTCTGGTTTTTAACCCAGCATTCATTGGAGATGCTGTCCTCACCACACCGCTTGCAAATACCTTAACAAAGTTGAAAGAAAAGCCGGAGGTTTTTCTGTGCGTCCGCCCGGAGGCTGCTCCGTTATTTAAGGAGCTCCCTTTTAAGATATTGGTTTTTGACAAACGAGGGGTTGACGGCGGTTTATTAGGAATATTCCGCTTTGCCTCAAAACTTAGAAAGATGAAGTTTGATATAGTCTATTCCCCCCACCGCTCTATCCGTTCTGCTATAGTTTTATCCCTTGCTAAGATTCCCCTGCGGGTCGGCTTTTCCTCTTCAGCGGGGAGTTTTTTATACACACACCTTGTTAAGAGGGATATGTCGCTGCATGAGGCAGCCCGCAACCTCTCCCTCCTGCCTAAAGAGGCAGAAGCTATTATCTCTGAAGATGCTCTTACTTATCTTGATGTTGAATATAAGCGGGAACTTGAAAACTCTTTAAGCGGGGAAGGACCGATTGCAGCTCTCTCGGCAGGTTCTGTATGGGAGACAAAGCGGTGGCCGGCCATCTATTTTGCTCAAGTTGCAAAATTACTTGCCGCTAAAGGTTTTCGTATAGCCATCTTTGGCGGACCTGGTGATAAGGCGGTCAACTCTATCTTAGAGCAGCAGCTAACAAACGATGGGGTTGCATATTACAACTTTGCCGATACTATCCCCTTTGAAAAGTTTCCTACAGCTATAGGGGCGATGGATCTGCTCATATCTAACGACAGCGCACCCGTGCATATTGCAGAAAGCCGCAATACCCCTGTTATAGCCATATTCGGACCTACAACCCCCTCTTTTGGCTTTGCCCCGCGTAATGCAAGGAGCGCTGTTTGTGAGATACATGGCCTCTCCTGCCGCCCCTGCGCTATACACGGGGGGAGAAGGTGTCCTAAGGGGCACTTTCGCTGCATGAAAGAGCTATTGCCTGAAACTGTTTTTGAAAAGGCTTTGGAACTGTTTCAATAGGAAATAGGTTTTGAAGGGGCCGTGCGTATATCAGCCGAAGTTGATTTTATGGGAGATCTTGATATAATCGCTTATTATTAGGGGTTTAATATACATGGGGCGACTATGTTAGAGCATCTGCTCGGTTTAAGTATAAAAAATATAAAAAAGTTAGGTTCAACTAGGTGCGAGAGCTCTCTTGACGCCTTATTAGAGATGTATCTTTTTGAGATGCCTGTTGAACTTAAACGTGAAGTTGTGTCATCCATAGGCAGACAGAGGGATAAGGACAGAGTATATAATTTTATAAAAGATAATGTATTTAATTGCAACTGTATGGAGCTTGTGTATCAGATGTATAGAACATGCTTATACAACCTGTCTGATAAAAGATTTTTTGATCTTTCAGAGGAGATATTCTCTTTTTATAACAATGAGATGCTTTTTAGAATGAAGACTTTTTTTGAGGAGAGAAAAAGAAAAGCAAAAGCGCCAAAAAAATTGGTGAAACAGATATTAAAACCAACACTTCTAAAAGGCGATAATGTTGAAACACTGAAAAAGGTAGGTGATGGGCAGGTTCAGTTGATATTTACCTCTCCGCCTTATTATAATGCAAGGGAGTATTCTGACTATACTTCTTATAAAGATTATCTGCAAAAGATGTATAACACCCTTGTGCAGTGCCATAGAGTTTTAGAAGATGGAAGATTTATTATAATAAATGTATCACCTGTTATAACGAAAAGGCCGGGGAGAGAGTTTGAGAGCATACGTTATCCGATACACTTTGATTTTCACAATATCCTTACTAGAGCAAACTTTTACTTTATTGATGAAATTATCTGGATAAAACCTGAATATACATGCCCCAACCGAAACGGCGGCTACCAACAAACCAAGATGCCTTTAAGCTATAAACCTAATTGCATTACGGAAAGTTTGCTTATTTACAGAAAAGACGCCCCTTTCTTGATTGACAAAAATATAGGAAAATATGACGGCTCTTACGCCAATGTTGATGAAAAGATCGATTTTACAAACTGTTGGCGCATTAATCCTAAATCTGACAGGAACCACCCCGCGGTATTTCCTGAAGAGTTGTGCGAAAAAGTGTTGAAATATTATTCATTCAGAGGGGATGTTGTTTTAGACCCATTTGCCGGTTCGGGCGCTTTTGGCAGAGTGGCTAAAAAGATGTTGAGAACGCCGATTTTGTGTGAAAGTAGTGAGGATTATATAACTTTATTAGAAAGGCAAGGCTATGAATTTTTTTAGTAGAGAGATGGTTTCAGCAACCGTTATCAACCCCTAATGAAGATCCTCTTTATCCGTTTCAGCAGTCTCGGAGATGTTGCCCTTGTTACGGGGGTATTGCGTTATTTCGCCTATAAAAGCCCAGATGCTCACTCTATAGAGTTTCTCACCTTTAGAGAGTATACGGATATCTTTGACGGTGCAGATTATATACAAAAATTATGGAGCGTGCCTAGAGGGATCTCCCTAGCCGACTATACAACGTTTCTTAGAACGCTCCCTCGTTTTGACATAATAGTCGATCTGCACTGCAACCTCCGCTCACGTTTAGCGCGCCTATTGTTGAAAGGGAAGAGATTGTGCTATAATAAGAATCCGATAGCCAGGCGCTCTTTTGTTCAATTCAGGTTATGCCGAGATCGCTTAACCCTTCATACTGTTCAGAGGTATGCTCTAGCTTTTTTCCCCTTCTTCTCCCTTGAGCTGCCGAGCGTTGAAGAACTCCGCCCATTTATACATCCTCCCTCTATCACAGTTGAGCTAAATCAGGTGCAAAGCGGAAAGAGGGTTGTTATCCACCCTTTTGCAAGCAGGGCTGCTAAAGAGTGGCCGTATTTTCCTGAATTAGTTGAGTTTCTTAAAGCCAATAACTTTTCGGTTCATATTATAGGCATCCCTCATAATATTACCCCGCTGCACCCTATCCCCACCCCCACAATCAGAGAGCTTATCAACGTTATTAACGGCGCAGATCTCTTTATAACAACAGATTCAGGACCTATGCATATCGCAGTTGCGCTTGGAGTAAATGTAGCGGCGATCTTTGGGAGCACCTCAAAAGAGTTAGGTTTTTACCCTATCTTTTCAAAGTGCGCCGTCATAGAGGAAGATATCCCTTGCCGCCCATGCCATATACACGGCGCTAAAGTGTGTAAACGCGGAGATTTTGCATGTATGAGGGGTTTAACCCTTGAAAAAGTAAAGAAATTTCTTGCATTAGCATAGATTATATTATAAGTGTAGCTATGCTGCTGTCTATTATTATCCCCTGCTATAACGAATTTGGCAATGTAATGCCGTGCTATGAAGGGATAGCAGAAAACGTCCTCCCCCTAAAATCTAAATATGATCTTGATGCAGAGTTGATATTTGTTGATGACGGTTCAACGGATTGCACCGCTGCAAAGCTCCGCGAACTCTCGTTGCAAGATAAACGAGTAAAGTTTATTGTCTTCTCAAGAAATTTCGGCAAGGAGGCTGCTATATACGCGGGGCTTTCCTACGCCGCAGGTGATTATATCGCCATCATAGATGCGGATTTGCAACACCCCCCTTCTATGATAAGCACTATGTTTGAAAAGCTCTTAGACGACCGATCTCTTGATTGCGTCGCGGCAAGGAGGCTTTCAAGAGAGGGTGAACCTGTAATAAGGAGCACCTTTGCCCATCTCTTCTATTGGTTGATGAGCAGGATATCAGATATAAAGATGCAGGATGGGAGCGGGGATTTCCGTATTTTCACCCGCAAGATGGCAGATTCCATCCTTAGCGTTAAAGAGTATAACCGTTTTTCTAAAGGGCTTTTCGCTTGGGTAGGCTTTAAGACGGGTTGGGTGGAATATCCATATGCAGAACGTTTTTCAGGCAGCACAAAGTGGAGTTTCCTAAAACTTCTAAAATATTCTTTTGAAGGGATTACAGCCTACTCCACACTCCCCCTTGCCATATCGTCGTTCAGCGGCTTATTGTTCTGTTTCATCTCTATCATTCTTGCACTGTATTATGCTCTAAAAGCTCTGATATACGGCGAGGCTGTGGCAGGTTTTCCCACCCTAATCTGCGTTATTCTCTTGGTGGGCGGTTTGCAGCTTTTTTGCATGGGGATTTTAGGGGAGTATCTAGCAAAGACTTATTTAGAAACAAAAAACCGCCCTAAGTTTATTATTACCGAGAGCAATTTTTAATCTCGTGCTTGTTATCGCTCTGATTATTTGCTAAGATAGCTCTAGCGTACAAAAAGCTCTTTAACGAGATTTTTTATGAGATGGAGTGCTTAAGCAATTTATGAAGACGCTTATTATTTATACAGTTATAGTTGTTATCCTCTTATTTTACCTGATATTTGGCCATAACGGCGTTGTGAAATACAATGAGATGCTCTCCGTTCAGAACAGCTACGAGAACGAGTTGAAAAAGCTGGATGAAAAGGTGGCCTATCTTCAGCGGGAGTTAGAGCTTATAAAACAGGATAATGCATACCTAGACTATGTTATAAAAAGAGAGCTAGGTCTTCAAAAATCTGATGAAGATCAATATCTTTTATTAGATCATGCAACAATTCTCGGTCACTGAACTTGTTGGAGCGCTACACAAGCTGGTTGAG
>JAISNW010000046.1 GCA_031276055.1 Deferribacteraceae bacterium
CGCCAACCCCTCCATAGATAACATCAATATTATCGGGATTAAAACTTAAATGTTTAACCATATCTTCTTTGACGCTCATAGATATAGCCAGCAGCCTATCTACTGTGCGGAGCATATTAATACAAGAGATATACCAGTTGAACATCTCCTCTTGGTTTAAGTAAACCTCCCGCATTACATATGGGATAATGTCATAAACGGAAGCAATAACGGCAGCATCCTTAAACCACTCTCTTTTATATAGAGCCGCAGAATAGGTAAATGGGGCTGTGATATAAAAGATATCTATACTATACTCTGTAATAAAATTCTTTATAATTGAACCAAGCAACTGATAATATTGTTCACCGCCTTTTTGTATAAACTCATCTATACCAGTGTATATGAATATTTTATGGAAATTAGCAGCAGTAATTGCATCTATTAATGGTGAATCAGCGATTATATTAAAATAATAAAATTCATCTTGCGGAGATGCAGACGCCATAGCCTTAAATTGATTAAGAGTGTAGTTGCCTATTCCGCTTCCTTTCCAAACTTCAAT
Organism: Deferribacteraceae bacterium; assembly: GCA_031276055.1. Lineage (GTDB taxonomy): Bacteria > Chrysiogenota > Deferribacteres > Deferribacterales > JAISNW01 > JAISNW01. Next base: position 545 of record JAISNW010000046.1, read on the forward strand.
CCCTGTTGCATCAAAGGCGATATTCAACCGTGCCTCCAACACATTTTATCCATAAATATAGAGTTTATCCCTGTAAAAGCCATTTCACAATAATTATTTGCCTCTAAAAGTTTAACTATATCAAGATTTTTTCTCGGTTCCATAGCAATAGTAGTATTGTAGGGGATCATCTCAACTATAATAATCATCGGGCGGTATTTTGAAAAATCAATAGAGCTTAAGATAGTTAGCTCGCTTCCTTTAATATCGATGCTTAAAATAGTTGGGGCAGTTTCAAAATAACCTTCAAAAATTTCCATTATAGATATGGTTTCGATCTTAATGCTATTACTCATCTTTAGTGTGTTATTCTTCTCTAAACACTCTTCAGCCCGATTAATATCAGTAGATAAACCATCTCCATTATCAAAAATATAAAAATCAATCAGTTCGCCGCTATGTTCTGAAACACAGCGGTTGAGAACAATATCTCCATACCGATAAAATTTTAATTCTTGGATCAACGCTGGATTGGGTTCAACCAACACCCCCCTTGCGCCTCTAAGATAGAAAAAATAAGAGTTGCTCAGATGTTTTGCATGGTTGGCGCCTAAATCAAGATATCTGACTTTTTCCGGTGGGATGGCTAAACTAGATAGCAATGTGTTGACTATACAATCTTCGCCATTTTGAGAAAAATATTTTACCCCTTCGTCATTATTGTTAGAAAAGATATCAAGACCTAAATTTCTAAGCCTATCCATATCGCTTTCCAGTTTCAATATAGCTGTATTGGCGTTCCGCTGATTATTCTCGTATTCGCCCAAACGCTCTAATAATTTTTGTTCATGTTTGCTCAAACGGTCTAGCAGCTCTGCTTCATAACTACTTCTACTTTGCTTTATTTCATCAAAAGTCTGAACAATATCCGTATTCACTACGGACTGTTTCTGAACGATAGGGGTAATATACCAACCGATTAATTTAACCACAATACGCTTTACCAGAGCTTTCAATAATTGGCTGCGGCTGGCAAAAGAGTATAATAATTTACAAAATGCTCTTATTTTATCATAAAAAAAACATTTCCATCTGGGCGCTGTATGAGGCTGCAAATCACCCTCTATAGAATTAAAAGAGTTTTCTTTTTTAGATGAAATCTGAATATTTTCCGTCAATCTTTTTAAGATAAGCTCTTCTTCTATGCTCTTAAATTTAGCATTGTTCGGAATTTCCATAAAAAATTAATGTTTAGGGCTTGTCTTTAAGTTTGTTATATCCGCTTGCACCATAAGCGCGCATAACTCTTCTAAAGAAGTATTCGCTTTCCACCCGAGCTGCCTCTCTGCTTTTGAAGGATCGCCGATTAATAATTCCACTTCCGCAGGGCGGTAGAATTTAGGGTTTACCGCCGCTAATGTTTTCCCTGTTGATTTTGAAACTGCGTGCTCTAGTTCACCTGTTCCATTCCAGATAAGCTCTTCCCCCACTGCCCTAAAAGAGATAGTTACAAACTCTCTCACAGTTTCAGTTCTCCCTGTTGCAAGCACAAAGGCGTCTGGCTTATCTGCCCGCAAGATGCGCCGCATCCCTTCAACATATTCTCTGGCATATCCCCAGTCCCTCTTAGCGGATAGGCAGCCAAGCTCCAGTTTATCTAATAAACCTAGCTTTATCTTAGCAACAGCTTGTGTTATCTTTCGGGTGACAAACTCTTCACCGCGTAAAGGGGATTCGTGGTTGAATAAGATTCCGCAGGCAGCGAAGATATTATAACTCTCTCTATAATTTATAGCAATCCAATGGGCAAATAGCTTAGAGACGCCGTAAGGGCTCCTGGGATGAAACGGGGTATCTTCATTTTGCGGCGTTTGTTTAACTTTACCGAACATCTCGGAAGTGGAGGCTTGGTAAAACTTCGCATCGGGCTTATTTTCCCGTATAGCCTCCAGCAGGTTCAACACGCCTATGGCGTTTATATTTGCTGTTGTTATAGGCTGGTCAAAGGATGCCCCCACAAAGCTCTGTGCAGCTAGATTATACACCTCGTCAGGTTTGATGCTTTTAATAAGCCTAGATGCAGATGCTTGATCAGTGAGATCAAACTCCACAAGAGTTAGCTTAGGGTGTTTAAGAATTCCCAGCGCATCTAAGCGCCAAAAATTTGTTGAACTGCTCCGCCTATGTGCGCCGTAAACGAGGCAGCCTTCCTCTAGCAGCAGCTGCGCTAGATAAGCCCCATCCTGCCCCGTAATCCCTGTGACAACCGCCTTTTTCAAAGGTTTATACCCCCCTAGCGCTCTATAAATATCAGAGTTTTAAGAACTTTGCAATACCTATGGAAAATAATAGGCTATTGCTAATTAAAATTCTTCAAGACCGCTTCCACCGCCTCTGGATCAACTGTGGTGTTGTAGCATGGACCGTTGGGCTGCCTATTTAATATCCCTATGACTGCAAGCCCTAAAGTATCTTTTATCCCGCTCATAAGGTCTTTTTCGCAAGCGACCGCTAGAATGAGATCAGGTTGTCTCTCCTTTACAGCAAAGCGCGCCATAGTTCCCCCTGTGGAGACAAACATATCAAAAGCGAAGGTTTCAGACATCCTCAAAAAAGAGGAGATAACGCACTTTCCGCACTTACGGCAGTTATTAACATTTGTTGTAACCTTAAAAACGCAGGATGCCAGCTGAATGCAGTGAGGCAGGAGGATTAGAACCCTCTTTATATTCTTCCTGTCTTTTTTAAGGGTTTTCTCCACATAATCGTTGTTTAACATTATAAAAGAGCGGGCGAGCCTATTGCTGTCAAAACCTATCCTACGCGCTAGAGAGTCGGCGAATTTCGTCATATACCTTATTATAACCTTCCGCGTGGGGATTATCCCCTCCCTGCGCAAAATCACGGAGATTGTAAGGATTATTGCATAGACGCCCCCTAGCGCCATAATCGCCATAAAAGCGTAAACCGCATAATCGCGAAGCGGTGGATAATAGCGGGAAAAAGCAGTCATGACGGTAAAAACCCCCGCCGCAAAGAGCCCCCCCATGATACCCCCGGTGAGATACAATATAAATAGGATGGTTAATGTGCTATACGGTTTAATCAAACCTATCTCCTACTTTAAGGCTATACCCCGCCAAAAAATCTCTAACAGGCAAGCGGCGCTTACCCTCCAACTGCACCTCATTCACCCGTAGGATGCCCAAAGCTGTTGACACGTCAAAAGAGGTTTTCCCTACAGAGACTACCTCCCCGCCGCTTGCAGCAGCAGCCTTTTCATCTATGACTTGCGCCGAAAATATCTTTAAGAGCTTTCCGTTATGGTGCGTGTAGGCGCTGGGCCATGGTAGAAAGGCGCGGCTCATACGCTCTATAAACGCCGCCTCACGCCGCCAATCAATGCGCCCCATCTCTTTTGTGATCATAGGCGCAGCGCTTGCAGCGCCGCTCTGGGCGCGCGCGATAATGCTTTCATATTCCAGAAAAGTTTTTACAAGGAGTTTGCCTCCTCTGACAGCTAACTCCTCCCCAAGCGAGAGGGCGTCGCTATTGTTGATAAGCGCCTTCTCTGTGAGGAGGATGTCCCCGGTATCCATCCCTTCGTCCATCTTCATGGATGTTACCCCTGTATACTCATCCCCATTTAAGATAGCCCAATTTACCGGCGCCGCCCCTCTATATGCGGGCAGAAGGGAGAAGTGAAGGTTTATGGGGGCTTTTTTAGGTATGGTAAGGATGGAGGGGGGGAGAATCTTCCCATAGGCAGCCACAGCAAAAAAATCAGCTTTAATAGACTTTAAGAGGGTTTCAACCTCCGGATTGTTCCTTATTGCTGTAGGCTGAAAAACCTCAATCCCATATTTTACCGCCAACTGTTTAACAGGGGTGGGGGTGAGGACGTTTCCGCGCCCTTTAGGCTTATCAGGTTGAGAGATCACAAGAGGAATATCAAAACCTGCTTCTATAAGGGCAGTTAAGGGGGGTAAAGCGATCTCCGGGGTCCCCATAAATACTATTCGCATTCCAATAACTCTCTAACTGTCATGAGAACATCTGCAAATTTAACTGCCGCCGCCTCGCTGTTTTTCCTCAGTTTAACTTCAGCGCACCCGTTTTTATAGCTCTTCTCTCCAACGGTTATCCGCACAGGGTAGCCTATGAGGTCTGCATCGGAAAGTTTTACCCCCGCCCGTTCGTCGCGATCGTCATATATTACTTCCACCCCTGCCTCTAAAAGAGTTTTATATAGGAGTTCCACGGCGTCTGTCACCTCACGGTTATTGGAATTTAAGGAGAAGAGCGCCACCTCAAAGGGAGCTATCGGAATAGGCCATATTATCCCCCTCTCGTCATGGTTTTGCTCTATAGCGGCAGCTGCAATCCTTGAGACTCCTATCCCATAACAACCCATCTCTATCGGTTTTTTCACGCCGTCCGCATCTGTAAAGCAGGCTTGCATACTTTCAGAATATTTTGAGCCTAGGTAGAAGATATGCCCAACTTCTATCCCGCGTGTTATATTGTAACGCCCGCCGCATTTAGGGCAGACATCGCCTACGAGCGCCGCACGGAAATCCCCTACTGCCTCCGCCTTAAAATCAACCCCTAGTTTAGCGCCGATTATATGCAAATCTCTTTTATTCCCCCCTACCGCCATGCTCGGCAGCTTTTCCACAGAATAATCGACATATATAGGGATATTTAACCCGATAGGTCCCGAAAAACCTACCGGACCGCTTACCGCCTCAATATGCTGCGGCTCTGCAAACTCCACAAACGGAACTCTTAAAAAGTTTTTAACCTTTGTGGTATTCACCTCATGATCACCGCGTATGAGTAGGGCGACTAAACGTTCATCAGCTTTTAAGATTATCGTTTTAACAACCGCTTGAACAGGGATATTTAAGAAAGCAGCAACATCCCTTACAGTATGGGCGTTAGGAGTAAAAACCTCCTGCAATTTATCGGTAAAAGTTATATCAGCGCTGGGTTCAACGGGGAGAGCTGCAGCCTTTTCAAGATTCGCCGCGTAATCACACGCATCGCAGCTAATTACTTCATCTTCCCCTGTATGCGCTAGAACCATAAACTCATTGGAGAGATCGCCGCCTATAGGTCCGCTGTCTGCATCGATCATCTTATACTTTAGCCCGCAGCGTTCAAAAACTTTACAATAGGCGCGCCGCATCCTCTCATAGCTTACGGCGGCGCTCTGCACATCAACATCAAAGGAATACGCGTCTTTCATAATGAACTCGCGCGCCCTCATAACGCCGAAACGCGGGCGCACCTCATCGCGAAACTTCCCTTGAATATGATAGAGATTTACCGGCATCTGTTTATACGATTTTATATAACTTCGTGCAATCTCTGTGATGACCTCTTCATGGGTAGGCCCCATGCAGTAGTCTCTGCCGTGCCTATCCTTAAAACGAAGGAGCTCCTTGCCGAATTTATTCCAGCGCCCGCTCTCCTGCCATATCTCTGCGGGTTGAACCGCAGGCATTAAGAGCTCCACTCCGCCCTCTTCGTTCATGCACTCCCGAACTATCTGCTCTATCTTCCTGATTACCCTATAGCCCATAGGGAGGTATGTAAATATCCCTGTTGCCAGCTTTCGGATCATAAACGCTCTAACCATGAGAATATGGCTTAGAACCTCCGCCTCTGCCGGAGCTTCGCGCTGGGTATTTAGAAAAAAGCTGCTGACTCTCATCTATAAATTGACCTCCTAACCTTAGATAGATTAATAATAGTATAAAAACAGCTCTTTTAATACTCTTTTTCTTATTCAGCATTGATTTCAAGAAACGCAGGCTGCTAAAGCTTAAAAATATCTTGTTATGGATTAAAGGGTTATGCTATCATGGCATGAGAGGTGCGAAGTTTTGAGTATAACGGTAAAGATACCCCTTAGCGAGCTTCAACCGGGTATGGTGGTTGTTCGTTTTGATAAGAGCGGGGTTACGTATCCATATTACGGGAAGCCTTTCCCTGATAAAAAGTTGTGTCAATACCTTGAACGCAACGGGATTGAATATGCCTTTGTTAGGCAGGATAGAGCCCCAACTCAAGGCGCGCCTTCAGAAACGCCTGTTGAGAAGGAAGATCCTCGGAAATATCTAAAGAGTTTAGAAGATGCAACTCCTA
>JAISNW010000073.1 GCA_031276055.1 Deferribacteraceae bacterium
AGAAGTTGTATTTAGATATGGCGGAGCTTCCGCCGCTCTCCTCTGATGAGGTTTATTGGGCTCAGATAGAAGGTTTTACGGTTGTAGATATAGACGGTGTTGTAATAGGTGCATTGACAGATTATATGGAAACGGGTTCTGCCGATGTGTTTATTATTGAAGGCGCTGATGGCAGGCAGTATCTGATCTCTAATAATAGGGATCATGTTCTCTCTATAGATTTGGATGCGAAGTTGGTGACTGTTGCAAGAGACGGGCTTTCAGCCTAATGGTTTTTAATGTTTGCACCATATTTCCAACGCTCTTTGAAAATCTCTTTTCAAAGGGGGTGCTTTCAAAAGGGGTGGAGAGGGGGCTTATCTCCGTCAAAGCTGTAGATATTCGGGAATTTGCCGAAGATAAGTATAAAAAAACAGACGATTACCAATACGGCGGCGGCGTTGGGCTTGTAATGAAAGTTGAGCCTATATATAAGGCTCTTTCATCTATAGCTGAACGCGGAAAGGTAATCTTGCTTGATCCTGCAGGAGAACGTTTCACTCAGAGAGTTGCCGAAAGGTTGACGGGGTGCACTGCTCTTACCTTTATTTGCGGCAGGTATGAAGGGGTGGATGAGCGGGTGCGCATGCTGGCGGATGAAACTGTTTCGGTGGGTGATTTTATCCTCACAGGCGGTGAATTTGCTGCTATGGTGATAATTGATGCTGTTGCGCGTTTACTGCCGGGGGTTTTGGGGGATAGCGAGTCTCTTTTAGAAGAATCGTTTTGCAGTGGCTTGGAGCATCCACATTACACGAGACCCGCGGAATTTATGGGCTTAAAAGTCCCTAATGTTCTTATTGAGGGTAAACATGCTGAAATCAAGCGATGGCGGCAGTTAGAGGCTCTCAAGCGGACGGTTGGTTATAGGGCGGAACTTTTTCCTGCCGAAAAGTTAGAGGATGCAGACGATGATATAAAGCGCGCTCTTTACCTTGCTACACGTTCTGTTAAAGGGCGGAGGTTAAAGGTTGCGGCAGTGCTTATGCACTACCCTATGCACGATAAACAAGGGGATGTGGTGTGCTCCTCTATAACCAATATGGACTTGCACGATATAAGCCGCACCGCGGCGACGTTTGGTGTAGAGAGGTTTTTTGTAACCACCCCCCTTGCCTCTCAGACCGCTATAGCCGAGAGGGTTATCGACCATTGGCTTAAAGGGCGGGGGGCGGAGTATAATTCCAATAGGAGCGCCGCATTTGCCAAGACGGAGCTTTGCTCTTCTTTAGGAGAGGCTCTCCTTAAAACAGAGGAGATATGGGGTGAACCGCCCCTTATTGCAGCAACCTCTGCTAAGGAAGTTGGCAATATTTCGTGTAAGGTGTTGGGTGATATTGCTGAAAAAAGACCGGTCATCATCCTCTTTGGCACAGGGTGGGGGTTTCACCCATCTGTTTTGGATGCAGCAGATTTTGTGCTGGAGCCGGTAAGCGGTGTTGGGGAGTTTAACCACCTCTCCGTCAGAAGCGCAGCAGCGTTGATTTTTGAAAGGATGACTAGAATCTATTGATTCTATTACCGATATTGCTATAGGGAGATTGGAAATATGCAAAATAAGTTGATTGAAGCCGTTGAAGCGGAGTATAAAACGAGGCAGCTGCCTCCGTTCCGCTCAGGCGATACAGTTCGCGTAAACTTCCGCATAGTTGAAGGGAGCAAAGAGAGGGTGCAGGCATATGAAGGGCTTGTAATCGCCATACATAGGGCTGGAGTAGGCAGCACATTTAAGGATCGTAAGATGGTAGGCGATGTGGGGGTTGAAAGAACATTCCCCTACTATTCCCCTCGTGTGGAGAGTGTGGAGATAAAACGCGCCGGGCGCGTTCGCAGGGCAAAGCTCTACTATATGAGAAAACTTAGAGGAAAGGCAGCCCGTATTAAAGAACGCAAGAAAGGGTTTTAACCGTCGGCAAACTATTTTAAGAGGAATATATGAAAACAACTTGGGCAAAAGGCGGATCTATTGAACAGAAATGGTATCTAATAGATGCGAAAGACTATGTTTTGGGGCGCATGGCTTCAAAGATAGCGGTTATGCTTATGGGCAAGCACAAGCCGTCATACACCCCGTTTTTAGATACGGGCGACTTCGTGGTGGTGGTTAATGCTGAAAAGGTGCTTTTTACAGGCAAAAAAGAGAAAGACAAGAAATATTACTGGCATACCGGCTATTTAGGCGGGATAAAAGAGAGGTCGCTTGGGGATTATCTTGAAAAAGCTCCTGATGAGGTAATCCGCTTGGCAGTTAAAAGGATGCTCCCAAAAACAAAGTTAGGGCGGCAGATGCTCTCTAAACTGAAGATATATTCGGGGGATGTCCACCCCCACGCAGCTCAAAAACCTGTTAAACTGGAAAAGGAGGCTTAATATGGCAGGCGGATATTTTTACGGCACAGGCAGGAGGAAAACCTCTGTATCAAGAGTTTTTCTTAAATCAGGAAAAGGGAATATTAAAATAAATGGGAAAGGGCTTGATGAATATTTTGAACGCCCTACATCCCGCCAGATAGTAATGCAGCCGCTCAAGCTGTTAAACAGCGCGGGTAATTATGATCTCTATATTACTGTTAAGGGCGGCGGCAAGAGCGGGCAGGCGGGGGCAATCCGCATGGGGCTTTCAAGAGCGTTGGAAAGTTTCGATCCAGCCTACCGCCCGCCTCTGAAAGCAGCAGGATTTCTCACAAGAGATGCAAGGATGGTAGAGCGCAAAAAATACGGGAAGACTAAAGCGCGCAAAAGCCCACAATTTTCAAAACGTTAAGTTTTTTGTATTACCCCGCCCGCAATTCTTCCGATTGTGTGCAAGCACACAATCGGAAGGCGTCCATCCCTGCACTTAAAACCTTGCTCTTTTGCTAATGCAAAAGGCGCAAGGGCAAAGGGGAATTTTCAGATTCCCCTTCATCTTTTTCACACTTATGGTCGGCAGCTTGTGTTGTATTCCTTAGCAATTTCTAACGCAGCCGTTCCGTTAAAAGCTATAGAGGTTTCCGTCAACTTAGGATATAACCCCGCATACCATGTGGAAGAATCATTATTTCTATGAAACAGATAGGCTTTAGAGCCATCCTCGGCGCTGAATTCATACGTTTCGCTGCCGCCCGAACCGCTCTTCTGATATTTCCCCGTTTTGACAAAGGATAGATAAGCGCCAAATGGGTCATATTGATCTTTTGCGCTAATCCAAGTGAAACTATCCTCCCCTTCCAGTATTATGGTATGAACATTATGAGAATTCCGTGTAATTGATAGCCTGTTATCGGAGAAACTATCCCCAACCTTTAAACTTGTAAGATAGTAGTGATCATGTCGCTCTATACTATCATAATTATCTCTTAACCAAGGAAGGGATGCTGGTCTTCGATTGAAAAAGACGGCAGAGTCCAATGATATATTATATACTTGCGAACCCTCTGGCAAATTGAAAGTCTGTGAGCAGAATCGAGCAGGGGTTGTGATTGCTGGCAAGGTAGATGCAGTTAATTGAAATCTCGTAAAGTTAGGTTCCACAATGTTAGTTATAACAGGTGCACCTGCTTTCGAGGGAAGAGATGCAAAAGGGATCTGTTCTCCTTCCCAAGTCCGAAAAGTGTTGCCTTCAGCTTCAGCTGGTACTATACTGTATATCTTTGAAGATGAAGAATAATCAATAATATATAGATCGATCTTTTGACCGTTCCACTGTTGATTGGAGTCAAAGGATGATTCAACACTCTCTATTGCATCTTCAACGTTACTTCCAGAGGTTGCGGCTGCTGACTCAGCATCCACATCAAAACTCTCCAATTGAGATGCGATATCCTCAACTAGTGAAAACACAATATTATAAACGGCGGCAATATGTTCACGTTTAATAACTGCATCAGCGCCTTCAATATTCTCTTTTATATAAGCAAGGATATTTTCAGCAATCTCACTTGCTTTGTTGTTAATTGTTGCAACACTGCTGTAACTTTCTGGGTTGTAACTTCCCGCATCGTAAAGATCGATGGATTCGTCAATTGCAATAACCAAATCCGCCATTGCGCTATCCGCCGTTGAACCTGCTTGCAAATCCACGTTATTTTTAGCCATTGTGGTGAGGGCGGATATGGCGTCTTTCCCCGCAGGAGTAGTATAAACAAGTATGGGCACGGTGTTTTCCACAGCGGAAGAAGAAGGATAGAATTCTGCAACAAAAGGGTAGTTGGCATACATATATTCAAATACACCTGTGGCAGCATTAGCGGTAGTGCTTGGTTCGCCCTCATTGCAGCTGTTGTCATTATTCTCATCGCTGCAAACAAGGATATAGCCGTTGGGGTAATCCGTCAAAAAGTTATCAGGGACTACCACCTTCCCATCAGTTGTCGTGGGGCTATTGTCTGAACCGCCGCTGCCGCCGCTGGAAGATGAGCAGGCGGTGAAAAAGAGTGCGCTGAGCGCGAAAAGAAAGGCGGGTAAAGCCTTGTGAAATAAAAACCGTTCCATAAAAGAACCTCCATAATGAGAGCTCATTTCATGAGCTTTAATATTTATGTTTCGGAGTTCTTACTAAAGCGGCTGTGATCTTCTTTAGGCTAAGCAACGCAAATGCCGCTCTCGCGACGCCTGTTTACTTTAAACGTTGGTTTAAAAGCGACAGCTTTTTGCGGCGTTTTGTAAATTTTCACTTGCAATCAGAAAGGTTAATTAGTATAGTAAATAATGGTGTTTCGGCGGTTTTTGCTGATGTGCGGCAGTGCCGTTTTTTTGGTATTTTGGCTGTCGCTTTTAAACCAACCTTTTTTCTATACAGATAGTTAGGCAAGTTAAGTAGTATTACACTCTTTTATTTCCCAATTACCCCGTCTGCAATTCTCCCGATAACTCACAAGTTCGTTATCGGAAGGCAGCCACCCCTTTACGGATACCTTTGCTTTTCTCGTAAACTCAAAAAGCAAAGGGCAAAGGGGAATTTAAGACAGTGAGCTTGCGAACTATTGCA
>JAISNW010000082.1 GCA_031276055.1 Deferribacteraceae bacterium
ACAGCCAGCCGGACATATGCAGCAGTCACACGAGGCGGTCAAACAGTAAGCCAAGAAGCGATGCTCAATGCAATGTTCGAAGAATTTAAACAGATCATCTACCAACTCTCTCAACAAAATAGCCAGATTCTCAACTAGGAGAACGAGCAATCTCCCTTTATTAACAATATTTGCAATATAATTCATGAAATAGAAACCTTTTGTTGGATCGCTCTTTGTCTGCGTATTCCAACTTTTTGAAAACAGATTTGGCAGATATTTTTTGGGTGAATTATAAGGCGGATTCATAAGCACAACACTAATATCCAACCCTCTTATCCATTCACCCTGTTCAAAACAGTTTCCTTTCCTAACATTTGAATTGCCATCGCCGTGTATGAGCATATTTGTAGCAGAAAGACCAAACGCTTTTTCCTCATACTCTATTCCGTATATCTGGTGTGCTTTAACATGATTTCGCTCGGCGTCTGTTTCACAATTTCGTAATGCCTGCGTCATTGCCTGAACTAGAAAAGACCCGCTGCCGCAAGTTGGATCAAGAATGCGGGAGTTTTTATTAATTTTTGCAACCTTACACATAAAATGAACTATATGATCGGGGGTAAATGCTTGATTTTTATCCTTTTTGCCAACGTATTTGTTAAATGTGGTAAAAAACAGATTTAATAGATCTTGCCCTTCATCCGTTTCATCATTTATAAACGGCAATATCCTTTCATTGATATAATCAAGCGCCCGCACCAGATTATCGGACGAGAGTTCGCAGACATCCTGCTCCCTCAACACTTTTTTATCTAAAATGACCAGTTTTTCTGCTCTAGCTATATCTTGATTCAATAGGCTCTCGAGAACGGAACGGATGCCGCCTATTATCTGGGAATTTGTCATCTGCTTGTTATAAATTATCCGATTTTTTATGGCAAGCAGGCATGTCCCAACAAATTGGCTTCGCAATGCTTCTCCTATTCCAAATTCATGCAGCATCTCATTTAGCCTGTATGTCGCCGAGATAACTTTCTGTTTATCGTTTACTCCTACATTTGTAAAATATCTTTCGTATTCCGATATTGTTTTTATCTTTTTATCAGCAATGGGTTCTCCATTTTGCCATACTTTTATCGTGTCGTCTTCTGTATTTGCTAAAATTGCGATTATATTATTGCCTGTCAACTCTTCCTCAAGAGCGGTATAGGCGAATAGCTGCTTTTCATCTTTTTTTGTCTGTTTTGCTTTTGTTTCAACTAGAACGGAAAGATTGTTTTTCACAAAGCGAATATCAATGAATTTATGAGCGCGAAAGTTGCCTTCTATTCTCTCAATTTTCCGTCCCAATGCTTTTTGATAGCTCCATTCACCCGTTTCCAGATTTGAAGTAATAAATTCACGCCCAATGCAATTTGATATATCGATGCGCTGCACTATAATCTCCAATTAGGCAGGAACAGTCTGTATTGAAACTACCTATATCTAGATTTTGACGTCCCTCTAGTGCCCCACCCGTCTGGGTGGCGCGCTGCATGCCCAATCATATAAACAGACCTTACCTGTAAATTCTGGTTATATTCGTAAACCGCCGCGCTTATCGCCGCAACAATCATCGGATCAACTTTATCAACAGAAACGATGGGGCTCTCTGTGGGCATTGGGATGCGGTATTTTAAGATAAAGTGTTCCAGTTTCGCTATAAGAAGCACGCTCAAAAAAACTATCAACAGCACAAGAAAATCTATCCCAACCCCTACCGCTGCAAAGGAGAAGGCGTCAGACACAGAGGCTATATTTACAACTGCTTTTTCCACTATTCCTCCTATAAAGGCATAAGCCCATGTTTTTTCATTGGGCGGTTTTCCCGTTTAGATGCAAGCAGCTCTAAATTTACAGCTATATAAGATTTTGTTTCAGCAGGCTCAATAATATTATGAATATACCCCCGCGCCGCCGCCGTATAAGGTGAGGAAAATTGGCTTTTATACTCTGCTACAAGCTCCGCCGTCTTCTTTTTGCGATCTGAAGACTCTTTAAGCTGTTTGGAATATAAAAGAGCAACCGCCCCTTCCGCACCCATAACAGCAACCTCAGCAGAGGGCCATGCAGCAACTCTATCCGCCCCCATATCCTTTCCGCACATGGCAAGGTATGCACCGCCATAGGCTTTGCGGACAATAATTGTAATTTTAGGAATGGTAGACGCCGAGTAAGCAAAGATCATCTTTGCGCCATGCCTTATAATCCCTCCGAACTCCTGCTCTTTACCGGGCAAAAAGCCGGGCACATCCACAAAGGTGACCACCGGCACATTGAATGCATCGCAAAAGCGGATGAACCCCGCCGCTTTGTCAGAGGAGTTTATATCCAATACCCCCCCTTTTACCATAGGCTGGTTGGCGACGATGCCCACAGTTCTGCCGTTTATGCGACCAAAACCTACAATAATATTAGGGGCAAAGCGCGCCCGCACTTCAAGAAAATCTTCCCGATCCACCACCCTAAAGATGATGCTGCGCATATCATAGGGCTGTCTTGGATTATCAGGGATAATATCGTTTAACAGCGGGTCGGGCTCTAGCACCTCCCGCCTATCGCTGTATCTGATTGGAGGTTCTTCAGTGTTATTGGAAGGGAGAAAGGCGAGGAGTTTGCGGACAATGCCCATAGCCTGCTCTTCAGAATCCGCCTCAAAGTGGATAACGCCTGAACGTTCAGCGTGGCTGTCTGCACCGCCTAACTCTTCGGCTGAAATCTCTTCGCCTATGATCTCTTTTATTATCTTAGGTCCTGTAATATACATCTGCCCCTGGTTCCTTACGAGTATAATAAAGTCTGTAAGGGCGGGGGAGTAAGCCGCTCCGCCCGCACACGAACCTGCAATAACGCTTATTTGAGGGACAAGCCCGCTCATTAAAACATTGCGGTAAAATATCTGCCCATAGCCCGAAAGGGCGTCTACCCCTTCCTGAACACGCGCTCCGCCGGAGTCGTTAATAAATACAAAGGGGACTCCCGCCTTCATCGCCCCATCCATTACATCACAAACCTTACGAGCGCCCTCTAAACCTACAGTTCCTGCTAATGCGGTAAAATCTTGGCTGCCTATATATACAGGTCTGCCGTCAACAAGACCATAGCCTGTGACCACGCCTTCAGCGGGTATCTCTTTATCTTTCATATCAAAATTTGTTGAGTGGTGCTTTACAAAGAGGCTTGTTTCTTGAAAACTTCCATAGTCGCAAAGGGCGTCTATCCGCTCCCTAGCGGTAAGCATCCCTTTAGCGCGGCGTTTTGCAATTATATCTTCTCCGCCGCCGAGTTTAAGTTTCTCGCGGCGCGTTAAAAGCTCATCTATTAGATCATACATTCCCATTTAATATTCTCCTACGGTTATTGGGGTTTTCACTTTATTGCCTACATAACTTTTTTGCAAGTTCTTATTTTTTTGAGTTTTGTTAAAATAACGGACACTTTGCTAAGATATGATGCATACTTTTCACTTTTGATAGGACAACAAGGCTAAAGCCTACACGCATATGGTGTTGTGCAGGCTTTATCTATCTTTGTAAAGTTTAGGATGGTCAGTTTATAAGAGGGTATCTCTTTTTCAACTCATCTCTAAGGCTGATAGCCCTTCTCTTTTCAGATTCGTCCAGCTCTTTGTCGCACTTTTCCTGAACCTTAGGATCGTTAGGAATATACAGCCAAGCGCAGCCTGTAACAAGGTCGTTAGTGAACCCAATCTGCCCTTCATAAAAGAGGTTTCCGAGGCTAACCTGTGCTTCTGTGTAGCCGTGGCGGGCTGAAAGGCGGAAATACATGGATGCCTGCTGGGTATCTTGAACCACCCCTTCGCCGTGCTCATACATCAGACCTAGCATAAATTGAGCCTGGCTTATCGCTCTGATCCGTTCTGCTGTTTTTTCTCTCTCTTCTACAGGCAGATGAGAAAGATCAGTATCCTCAGGGTAAACCTGCTTTGCCGCTTTCATAAGCCATAGCCGTGATTGGCTTAGGTCTTTGGCAACCCCCTTGCCCTCATGATACATATAGCCTAAGTTTACCTGAGCGGCAACGGAATTTGCTTTATCGGAAGCATCTTTAAGCGGTTTATAAGCCTTTTCTTGAACTTTGGGGTCGGAACTGTTTAAGTAGATGTTGCCCAGCATGACTGCCGAATCGTAGTTGCCCTTGCTATAAGCCCTTGCAAACCACTTTTCAGCTTCAGCGGCATTGCCCGCATGAAAATAATAGAGCCCCACGCCGTGCTGCGCCTCAACATCTCCTGCTTCAGCTTTCTTCAAAGCAGAGGCAAGTTCACTCTGCGCAAAAGCATTGAAGGAGAACAAAATTAAACTAACGATCAGAAACTTTTTCATAATTTACAACACCTCTATAATTTTGAAAAAACCATACGCACGCCTAAGCATAGCAGATTCGCACAAAAAGGCAAGAGTCAACTATCCCCTCTCTTGCTTTATTAGAATATCTTATAGGCAAATTTGCTATATTGTTCAGAGACATTGTCGCAGTTATAGTCGTATACCTTCCCCCACTTGTTTACCTCGCCCGCGATATCCACGCCGCCGTCAAAAGTGCGGACAGAACCTGTTAGAATATGCGAGTCGTCTAAAAGAACTTCTGCATTGCAGGCGATAAGGTTATGAATGTTATTTTCCCTCTCTGTGGGTTCTGTTTTGTCTGAATCTTCTCTGTTTATCCCTAAGCCGATATTCAAACAGAGGTTAGAGGCTTCGTCTGTTCCCATATGAAAACCAACCCCAGAGGAATTATCAGGGTCCGGCGCGCAATATTGAAGTTGATAGGCGGTGCGCTCGCTGGTGTTTCTGGCGAACTTGCTCCTGAGGTCTTTTTCTTCAATGCCAAGCCCCACCAATGCGTAGGTATTTAAGCGCCTTGCATACGTATTGCCGCTGGAGGTGTTGTCATACTCCTTTGGAAATCTATTGTTGGCGGCAGCATAGGTGGAGAGTGCGGATTCAAACTTAGCTAACTTGTTGAGCTCTGAGCGCACCTGAGCATTAGCCAAAACATCTGTGCCGCCTATAGCCATAGCAG
This sequence comes from Deferribacteraceae bacterium, assembly GCA_031276055.1. Classification (GTDB taxonomy): domain Bacteria; phylum Chrysiogenota; class Deferribacteres; order Deferribacterales; family JAISNW01; genus JAISNW01. Next base: position 5,068 of record JAISNW010000082.1, read on the forward strand.
CTATAATTCCAATAACAACAAGGACTATAGCAAGCTCAACTAAAGTGAACCCACAAAAACCCTTGGCAACCCCTTTATCCATCTTTAGCTCCCTTCCACATTAAATCACACAGATAACGCCTTCAGCAACTTCTACAAAATACGCAGGGCTATTATATAACTTTGTCTTACCTCTGGCAACAAAAAAAGATTCTTTAGCTATTTCTGATTCATAGGCGTTAATATCCTGAAATATCCACTGAGATTATAAACTAACTTTCCTCACTCTTTGCAAGGAGGTCTCTCATACTGTTTAGACTTATGAATAAAGTTGTAAGGTTATGAAGCCATACAGAGCTCTGATTGGAGAGAATACCGGTGATCCCCATAAACATTAGGACGCTGTTAATCCCTACTGCGCTTATATTGTTCTTTTTTATCCGCTCCATAGCCTTCTGAGCTGTTAGACGGGCTATAACAAGGGTATAAAGGGAATCGGATTTTAAGGTGATGTCGGAAACTTGCTCAGCAATATCAGAACACCCTTTCATTGCAACGCCTACATGAGCAAACGATAAGGCGGGGGAATCGTTCATCCCATCTCCAACCACCGCTACATTATACCCTTTTGCCTTTAATCCTTTAACAAAATCAGCTTTTTCATTGGGGAGCATCTCCGCCTTATAGCTATCGATCCCTAGTTTTTCACTGACTCTTCGGGCAGAACGGGCATTATCCCCTGTAAGCATGTAAAATCTCTTTATTCCAAGCGAGCGCAGCATCGCTATAGTTTCCGCCGCCTCTTCCCTTATGGGATCAGATATAATAAGAACCCCGATAAGAGTGTTTGTTTGTGCAAGGTATAAAATGGAGTGTCCGCTCGTTTCCGCCTCCTGCTCAGCTTGAAAAGCGATAGAAAGATCAACCGCTTCATCCTCTCCTACAAAGTGTTTAGAGCCGATCACTGTATGCTTTGCATCATAGGCAGTGGCTATTCCATGGGCTAGGATATACTTTACCTCGCTATGCTCCTCTTTATGCTGAACACCTTGTTCTAAGGCGCACCTCACTACCGCTTTTGCCACAGGGTGGGGAAAGTGTTCCTCAAGGCAGGCTGCAATCTTTAAGACTTCTCTTTCAGTAAAGCCGTTGTAAGCGGCGATCTTTTCAACTTTTGGGGCGGCTTTGGTTAGAGTCCCCGTTTTATCAAAAACTATTGCATCAACACAGCTAAGGGCTTCCACCGCCTGCCCCCCCTTAAAAAAGACCCCGTTTCCCAGCGCCTCCCGCATTGCAGAGAGAAAGACTAATGGGGTGGATAGTTTAACTGCACATGAGTAGTCAACTGAGAGCGCCGCTGAGGTTTTAACAGGGCTGCGGGTGATTAGAAAAGTAAGCAGAGCAATAAGGAAGTTAAAAGGCACAACCCTATCTGCAAAGGCGTTGGCTTTTGTTTCAACCTCCGCTTTTGAGCTTTCAGATTCCTGAATAAGCTCTATTATCTTCTGGAAACGAGTTTCCACTCCTTTGCCCATTACCTCAACAGATATCTCTCCTTCTTCAAGGGCAGTTCCCGCATGAACAGTATCGCCGCTGCTTTTCACAACAGCAAGCATCTCGCCTGTAAGAGAGGATTCGTTTACCATAGCATCGCCTGAAACAACCTTTCCGTCTATCGGGATGAGGCTTCCTGCATACACCGCTGCAATATCCCCTTTCTCAACATCAGCGTATGGGATAAGCTGCAAACTGCCGCAACGTTTTACCCAAACCTCGCCTATATTTAAGCTGACTGCCTGTATAAGAGATTCTTTTGAACGCTGCCTTGCCCACTTTTCAAGATATTCTCCTGTGGTAAGCAGCATCTTAAGGGTAGAGGCGGCTTTGAAGTCTTTCTGGAGCAGAGCTGCAAGCAGAGCCGCCGCATCTAAAACGCTGATGTCCAACTTAAAGCGCAAAAGAGAGGACAACCCTTTGAATATAAGAGGGAGCGCCCCTGCTATCGTAAATATCCACTTTACTTTGGCAGGTTGTAAAAATCTATAAAGCTGATAGCCTATATAAGCCCACCCTATAGATTTGGGCAGGGGTTCTGAACGCTCCCTCACTTCTTCCAGCTTAAAAGATGCAACAGCTTGCAGAAGCTCGCTTTCAAGAGTGTTGTGGACTATCAGCACACTCCCTGTTCTATGGTTCACCGAAACGGAGCTTACCCCTTTAAGAGAGGCTATCCCATGAGAGAGAGAATCGGGGCTGTAGGGGGCAATCTCTCTCTTATTCACCCGCAAGCGCACCCTCTTTGGCAGCCTATGAACTACAAAAAAGTTCATCTATTAGGCTGAACCCTTTTTTCTTTTGGATTCGGTCTCTGCAATAAGGTCTTCTGCAGTTTCTTTGATTGTTTCCGCCGTCTCCATCGCTTTCTCTTTTAGGTCTAAAAATCCGCCCAGAGCCGCCGTGCAGATACTGCGAAGCTGCTCGCTGTTTTTCACCGCCGCAGCCCCTACAACAGCTCCTGCAATAAAAACAAGCCCATACTTCCACCAATTGTTCATAGTTCAACCTCAACTTGTATACATACATAATATCTATAGCAACACACGGAGTGTGTCAAGAAAAATTATTATAATATAATTTTGTTAAAAACCATTCATTATTCATTCAAAGAGTTAAACGCTTTAAGTTTGCTGCCTCTTCATCTGATAATTTCCGCAACTCTCCCTCTTTCAACCCTTTCAATGTTATATTGCCTATACGCACCCTAACAAGCCGTTCAACTTTTACTCCCGCCGCCTTAAACATTAAACGTATCTGGCGTTTCTTCCCTTCGGTGAGGATTACTTTATAGCGGTTCACCCCTATCTTCTCTATCTTACATGGGAGCAGAGCTTTATCCGCCAACTTCCACCCTCTTTGCAGTTTATCCAGCCATCCTCTGCTAAGCTCTCTGTCTGTGCTGAGCTCATACTCTTTTTCAACATGGAACTCTTTGCGTTGAATCTTATATATCAGGCTGCCGTCGCCTGTGAAAATCATCAGCCCTTCACTATCTCTATCCAACCTCCCT
>JAISNW010000092.1 GCA_031276055.1 Deferribacteraceae bacterium
TCACAAAAATAAAAATGCCTGACAAAAAGTTAAAAGAACTCGCCGAGAAAATCTTTCATGCTGGCTTTAACTTTGGTCAAGAGGTCTCCTTCAACCCCTGATATGCTATTAGCGGAATCCCCTTTCTTGCTGTGCAGTATTGCTAAACCTACAGCTGTTGAAAATGAAGGATCGCATACTAGATCAGACAACCCTCCAATGTTCTGCGGAACCCCTATCCGTGCAGGTCTACCCATAACAGATGTTGCAAGCTCTTCTACTCCATCGAAGTTTGCAATCCCCCCGGTAATTACTATTCCAGAGTTTATAAATTCATAGAGTTTCTTTACCTGCAGTTCACCCGCAAGCATGGTAAAAATTTCATCTGCTCTTGATTGCAATATCTGAGTTATCACTGATTTTGAGATGCTTGACGGATGGTTTTTGCCGATCATCTTCACTGTTGCAGCCTCTTCAGGCATGACCTTTTCTATCCATATACAGCCGTGGTCTACCTTTAACCGCTCCGCTTCGCTCTCGGTGATCTGAAGCCCCATATGAAGGTCTTTGGTAAAGTTTATCCCCCCAAGCTGTAAAACAGCGGTATGAAAGACAGAACCTTTATTAAAAACTGCAAGGTTTGTGGTGCCGCCGCCGCCGTCAATAAGGCAGGCGCCGATCTCCCTCTCGTCATCTGAGAGCACCGCTTCACTGGAGGCTAGTTGATCAAGGATAATATCGTCTACAGTTATCCCCGCCTTTGTGCATGCTCTAGTTATGTTTGCAGCGTTTGATACAGCGCCGCTGACTATATGCACTTCCACTTCTAGGCGGACTCCTGTCATCCCTATTGGAGTTTTTATATCCCCCTGCCCATCCAGTCTAAACTGTTGGGGGATTACATGGAGCACCTCATAACCTACAGGGATGTTTACCGCAGCAGCAGATTCAATAACCCTGTCAACATCACTCTGGGTGACCTCGCCGCCGCGCACAGCAACAACCCCTTTTGAGTTTGAGCTATTTATATGCCCGCCGGAAATTCCTGCATAGACGCTCTTTATCTTCACCCCGCTCATGCGCTCCGCCTCTATTACAGCTTGACGGATAGCCCGCTCTGTTGCTTCAATGTTCTGCACCTCGCCTTTGCGCATCCCTGTGTTGTTTGCTATCCCGCGCCCGATGACATCTACTCCCTGCTCGGAATTCTTCCTTATAACCACAGCTTTAATGCAAGATGTTCCAATATCAAGCCCTACAAAGGTGTCTGCTGCTTTTTTTGTGCTAGCCACGAATTACCCCCTTTACGTAGACTCTCCCTGGTATGCTGAGATCTACCCTTTCTATCTGTCTGTATCTATCTTTAATCTGGCGGGTGTATCTTTCAAAGTTGCTTTCAAACACCGCCGGCGTATAGGCGGCAATTAAGATTTCTTCGCCCGTATTCACCGTAAAAAACCCATTTCTCACCACAACAGAGTTTTTCTGTAAAAACTCACTCGTTTTATAAAGCTCGGCAAAACGGACAAACTCTGCAGCAAGCGGGAGTGCAGCCACCGTTACATTTACCCCCTCGCAACTTACAGGGATGTGCTTGCCTCTTGCTGTAAGGGCAGAGCACCCTTTCGCATCTTTATATCTGATAAGCTCTTCATCCTCTATTACATTCACTATCAACTTGTCAGGAAGAACCCGTTTCACCGTCAATTTAAGCACCCATTCATCCTCTGTGTGAAGGTTGTTTGCAGCTATCTCTGAAAAGATATTTGCCCCAACATAAGAGGAATATATATTTTTAAGAAGCTCTGCATCTGCATGAACCGCCCCCCGCACCTCCACTGTTCTTACAGCAAATAGTTCGCTGGTAAAAAGCGTCTGTTTCACCTGCAATACAGCTATAATTGCCAATCCGCAGATGATCCCCGCTAGAACAGTTTTAACGATGAGCTTTTTCATGCGTGCAGCCCACTAGTATTGCCCAGAGCTTGCTGAGGAGAGCATCATTTCAAAGAGTTCCAAAGCCGAAATGCCGTCATGCTCCGCCGCCTTAGGCAGATTGCTTGTTTCTGTGAGACCTGGCACTGTATTCACCTCCAGCACGTAAGGGATTTCTCTAAATATAATGTCAACCCTTGCCGCCCCTGAACAGTTCAACGCTCTATAAGCGCTCATAGCGGTTGCCTTCACCAAACTTATCTCTGAAGGTGAAAGTCCTGTATCAAAAAGATACTCGGTAGAGCCCGCTGTATACTTGGAGGCGTAATCATAAAAACCGCTTAATGGCTTAATGAGTATGGGTGAGAAAACTTTGCTGTTTACTATGGAAACTGTAATCTCCTTGCCGTCTATATACTCTTCCACTAAAACGCAGTCATCATACCTTTTAGCAAGGCTGCCCGCCTGTTTATAATGATCTCTCGTGTGCACAATGCTAACACCAACGGTAGAACCTTCTCTAGCGGGCTTTATTACACACGGCATAAACTGCGGATCGCCTCCTGTGCCGAATTGATAATATTTTGGGGTAGGGATGGCGTTCTTTTCAAAGGCTAGCTTTGCCATGTATTTGTTATAAGCCATCATGCTGGAGGCGACGCCTGAGCCTGTATAGGCGATCCCCGCCATTTCAAGAAAACCTTGTAAGACGCCGTCTTCGCCGTATTTTCCATGCACCGCATTAAAGCAGATATCAGGGTGGCGGCTTAAAATTTCATAGATATTATCCTCATTAAGAATAAACGCCTCAACATCATAACCGCCTTTTTTTAAGGCATCGTAAACATTCTGCCCTGTGCGCAAAGACACTTCGCGCTCTGAACCTATCCCGCCGTAAACAACAAGAACCTTTTTCTCTTTTAAGTTTGCCATCTGTTTAACCTCACATAATCTTTATCCGCTTGCTGCTGAAGTAATCTGCTAGTTCGTAAGAAAACTTCGATATATTCCCTGCTCCCATAACTACAATTGCCAAATTATCATCTATTATTCCGTCTAATCGGGTGTAAAAGTCCGGCCACTTTTTAAGATAGGCTGCATTCTTAAAGCCGTATCTTTTTATCTCCTCTAAGAGCATTTCAGAATCCACCCCTTCAATAGGTTCTTCCGAAGCGGGGTATATATCTGTTAAAAACAGATAATCCGCATCTAAAAAGCACTTTGCAAACTCGCTCTTCAAATTTTGCGTCCGAGAATAGCGGTGGGGTTGGAATATAACGCATATCTTAAAGCCTGTTAAAGCCTCCCTCGCTGCTTTTAATGTAGCAGCGATTTCAGTGGGGTGATGCCCATAATCGTCTATTACATATAAGTTTTCACTTTCATAACGCATTGAAAGCCGCCGTTGAACTCCTGCATAGTTGGCAAGCAGATCGCACACAGAGGAGAAAGGCGCCTGCATCTCGATTGAAACGGCTATCGCCGCTAATGCGTTTAAGATAATATGATCACCTGGATGGTATAAGCTAACCCTCCCTAAGAAATTTTCTTTATACTCCACATCAAAACTTACCTTAAAGCCTGTTTTTACTATGTTGGAGCCCCGAACATCCGCCTGGGCTTTCACACCGTAGCTTATAAAACGTTTATTCAACTTATGGATAATATCCGCCACATTCCCATCGTCAATACATATTACAGCGCACCCATAAAAAGGAACGCTATTGGCAAAGGCGGCAAAACAGCTCTTCACATCCTCCATATCTTGATAATTTTCCATATGCTCTTTATCAATATTGGTGATAACAGCTATAGAAGGATACAGTTTCATAAACGATTTATCGCTCTCATCAGCTTCCACCACCATTACATTCTGCTTTCCAAAGCGGGCGTTGCTCCCTGTTCTATTTAATAGCCCTCCCACTATTGCGGTAGGGTCATATTCACAAGCGGTTAAAATCTCTGTTATCATACTAGTGGTTGTGGTTTTGCCGTGGCTGCCTGCTACTGCTATTGAATATTTTAAGCGGGTGAGCTCCCCTAGCATCTCCCCCCTTGAAATAATAGGGATAAACGCCTCTTCCGCCGCTAAAAGCTCTGGGTTGTCTTTAGAGATTGCAGAGGAATAAACCACCAATTCAGCTCCTTGAACATTCTTACTGTCATGCCCTATGTATACAGGGATTCCGAACTCCCTTAACTCTCTGGTCGTGTTGTTCTCCACGACATCTGAACCTGAGACTTCAAATTCAAGATTTTTAAGCACCTTCGCTATCCCGCTCATACCTATCCCGCCGATGCCTACAAAATGCAATCTTTTAAGGAAACCGAAAATATTTGTCATCCATCCCCCTTATTAACTCTTAATTATCTAAGCCCATCAACTTTATCATCTTTGCTGCAGCATCCTCTATTTTAAGATGTGCAAAGTTTAGACCGTAGGTTGTAAGTTCTATATACATCTTGTCTATCTCTTTTATTAAAGCAGCTGCACTTAATCTATCTTCTGTAATAAGTCTTCCAAAACCTGAATCGACCATATACTTAGCGTTATGAAACTGGTGGTTCTGCGCTGCTGCGGCAAAGGGGATATATATCCCCGGCCTCTTTGCAGCCATAGCCTCAAAGAGCATCCCTGAACCTGCTCTTGCTGCCACCATATCCGCCCATTTAAGCTCCTGCGCCATATCATCTATAAACGGCAGAACTCTTAGATTTTCATATTCTTGTTTCAGCTCTGCTTTATAGAGGGCTCTTGTTTCATCTTCAAGAGTTTTCCCTGTTTGATGAGTTATGCTGTAGCCGTCTTCTAAAAGAGTTTTCGCTGCCTTTACAACGGTTTGGTTTATTATCCTCGCTCCATTTGAACCGCCGATGACAAGGATATTTTTCCCCCTTTCTGTATTCGCCTCAATCCCAAAAAAGCTGCTGCGGACTGGGTTGCCCACACAGATTGACCTAGCAGGAGCGTGCAGCGTTTTAGAATAAGCGGTAAAAACCTTTGCAGCTTGAGAGGCCAGCCACCTATTTAATGTTCCCATGACGCTGTTTGACTCGTGGATATATACTTCATTTCGCTTTAATATCCCCGCCATAGCGGCAGGCGCCCCTGCAAAGCCGCCTAAAACGAGAACCTTATCCCCCTTTTTTATATAGCCCGATACAGCGTGGGACTGCTTTACCAATTTTGATAAAGCCTTTACCTTCCCGAACATCTTCTCTCCTGCAAAGACGGACACCTTCTGTTCCACAAAATCGTAGCCTAATTTGCTTAGAACTTCACGTTCTATCCCCCGCTCTGACACTAGAAAGAGCAGCGGAACTTTATCCTTCAACCTTTCAGCAACTGCTATACCAGGGTATAGATGCCCTCCAGTTCCCCCTCCTGCTATTATCAGTTTCATCTGCTCTCCTCAATCCCTCTTAGGATTATCCCCACAAAAAAGAGGGCTATCATAAGCGCACTCCCGCCATAGCTGACAAATGGGAGGGTGATCCCCTTTGTAGGCAGCAGCCCGAGCACAACCCCTATATTTATTATGCTCTGATAAAAGAGCATACAGCTAACCCCTATTAAAACCAGCTTTTTATATCTATCAGTCTGGTTTAACGCCGCCTTAATAGCGATTCTGAAAAAGAGCGTTATTGCAAGCACAACCCCCATTGCGCCTAATATCCCTGTTTCTTCGGAGATGATGGCGTAAACAAAATCTGTGTGGGCTTCGGGCAGGAAGAAGAGCTTCTGAGTTGAATTGCCTATCCCCTTTCCGTAAACGCCGCCGCTTCCCACCGCCGAAAGAGACTGAACAAGTTGATAGCCGCTGCCTAGTCGATCCGCCCACGGATCAAGAAACATCATAAGTCTGCCGCGCCGATAGCCTAAAAAGAGGCTCGCTATAAAAAGCGGGAGCAAAAACCCTAATATCCCTACAATATGCCGCCCTTTAGCCCCTCCGATAATTAATATGGTAAAGGCCACAGAAGATATAAGAATGGTAGTGCCGAAATCAGGCTCAAGCATTACGAGGGCGGCAAGAGCGCCCACCATTATAGTGGCGGGGAGAAAACCTCTTGAAAAATCAGCCATCTTTTCATACTTTTTGTCCAGATAGTGAGCAAGATAGACCACCACTGTAAACTTCGCCAATTCAGAAGGTTGAAACGAGAATACCGGCAGCATTATCCAGCGGTGCGCTCCATTTGCTTCTCTTTGGAAAAAGACAATTACTAAAAGCGTCAACGTAAAAAAGAAGAGGATGACTATATTTTTTCTATAAAACTCCAACGGTATCTTATAAGCCGCAAACATGCAGATAAAGCCCGCAACAGAGCTTAATATCTGTTTCATAAGAAAATAGCTGTCGCTTCTGCCTAACCTCATCGCTTGCAGAGAGCCCGCAGAATAAGAGAACAAAAGCCCTGTGAGCGTTAGAATAAAAACTATAAATAATAGGTGGAATTTAGGGTTTCTGTAAGTCAGCATCTTTCATCCCCCGCACTGTTTACATACCTATTAAAATATTCTGCAAACTTATACCCCCGCTCTTCATAGTTTGAAAATTCATCAAAGCTGGCGCAGCCCGGAGTAAGAATTACAGTATTAAGCCCTGCTTCGCCGCTTAGATATTTAACTGTATCCTCTAAACTGCCTGTATATACCAGATCTTCTCTTACCAACCCTTTCAGTTGATCGCCTATAATATGCGCCGCCTCTCCAAAAAGGCAGATTCTCTTCGCGCAGCGGTTCAACTCTTGCGCTAAAAGGGTAAAATCTCCATGTTTATCCCTACCGCCTAAAAGCACCGCTGTAGGATAGGAGCAGCTCTTTAGGGCAGTTAAAGTTGAGTCGACATTGGTTGCCTTAGAATCATCTATCCATACTGTTCCTTTGGAGACTCCTATATATTCTGCCCTATGGGGCATGGCGGTTAAACCCTCTATAAGGCATGTTGCATCGCCTTCAATTTTGGTGAGAGCCGCCGTCAACAGCAGGGCGTGGGAGAGGTTCAC
>JAISNW010000106.1 GCA_031276055.1 Deferribacteraceae bacterium
TATTTTATGGCGCAGTGCTATGATGTTATGTTAAACCCTGATGAATACGCCGATAAACTTGTAAAACTTCAGGGGATGTATATTGAGGAGGAAGACTACAGGGGGATATACCGTAGAACGCCTGGTTGTTGCGGCGATGACGGCTCTATCGGTTTTAAGATAGTCTTCGATGGCGCGCCGCCCAAAAACGATGACTGGATAGAGGTGGTAGGCAGTGTTGTAATCTCTGAGGATGAGAATGCGTATGACTATATCTACCTAAAGCTAGAGAGTATTACAGTTATGAGTAAGAGAGGCAGAGAGTTTGTTGCAAATTAAGCGTTTCTTGATATTCAACTCTCTGATTCCCCATAACGCACCTTAGAGCTAATAATCACAAATTTAATTTACATTGACAGCTGATATTTTAGGCGGCATAATTGCATAACAGACGAAGAGTTTATGACAATATGAATTAAAAATGTTGGGTGATTGTATGAAAAAAGCAACTCTTATTCTCTTTTTGTGCTTTTTCGGTTTTACTATATCTGTCAATGCCGCGGGCAAAACCCCTTTTGAAGGCAGTTGGGAAAACACAAAAAATGAAACTGTCCGCTATAAATTTTCCGGCAGCGCTTATGAGGCGTATTGGGAGTTGGAGGGTGAAAACGGAGAGCACTACTACAAGGGGAGATTCTCTTACAGAGAGTTATCCCCCGGCGCGGGCGCTATTGAATTTGAACAGACCCATTCAGCTGTAACAGAAGGCGCATGGAAGCAGGATGAGGATGATGAGATGACAAACTATCGATTTCTTAACAGCAACACCCTTGAAATTAACTCTATGAAATACGAAAAACAGTGAAGCCCGATATGAATTATAGGCAAAACAAAGGTAAGGGTTATTAAAATGGCAGTTGATGCACACATTACAAACCGAGAAGAACTGGAGAAAAAAATTATTGCCCAAATGATAAAACTTAAAAACATTATTATTAAGAGATTTTTTTCTTTTTCCATAGATGGAATATAGCTTAGTAAACTGAAAGAATCAAGATGGTAGATTTTTTGAATGAAAAGAATATGAATGTTGGTTGGAGTTCTATAAAAACAAAAATGTTTTTACTTAAAAACTTTACTGAATTTGATATGGAAGATGATGTTAAGCATGAAGGTTCTGCGAAATATATGTATTTTTTTAGAACATTATTTGAGGAGAGAAAAAGAAGGAGAATACTATTAGCTGTCATTGACTATCTTTTTCATACTCTTAGACTTTGCAGATCTTCGTTCAACACTTGAAAGGATAGCCTTCCTTATGCGGATCGCTTTTGGAGTGACCTCTAATAGTTCATCTTCAGCCAGAAAGTGCAGCGCTTCCTCCAATGTCAGCGGTTTTATTGGGCGCAGGATAATATTGTCGTCTTTACCGGCGGCGCGCATATTGGTTAGTTTCTTCTCTTTACAAGGGTTCACCTCTATATCTGTCTCTTTGTTGTATTCCCCAATCACCATCCCTTCATAAACTCTGTCTTGAGGGCTTACAAAGAGCCTCCCCCTAGGTTCTAGGTGAAAAAGACCATAAGCAACGGCAACGCCCGCTCTATCTGAAACAAGAGAACCGTTCCAACGTGTAGGAAAATCCCCTCGGTGCTCCTCATACCCTGCGAAGAGGGAATTCATAATCCCAGTGCCTTTTGTATCGGTCATAAAATCGTCACGGTAGCCAATAAGGCCTCGGCTTGGGATGGAAAACTCCGCCCTCACCCGTCCAAACCCTTTATTCACTAAGTTCATCAACCGCCCTTTCCGCATAGAGAGCTTTTCGGTGACTATCCCCAAAAAAGCCTCATCACAGTCAATAAATAGGTTTTCTATAGGCTCGCACAGCTTTCCGTTTACTCTCTTTAGAATAACCTCCGCCCGCCCTACTGTGAGCTCATACCCCTGTCTGCGCATGGTCTCAATCAATATAGCAAGTTGGAACTCACCCCGACCTTTCACAAGGTAGGTCTCTTTTTCTTCGGCTTCTCCTACCTGTATTGCCACATTGCGCAAAGCCTCGCTTTCTAAACGTTCTTTTATCCGTGCAGACTGCACTAATTTACCAGCCTGCCCCGCAAATGGAGATGTGTTTGCACCAAATTTCATAACCACAGTTGGTTCATCCACCCTAAGCCTTGCAAGCGGCTTGCCTAATGGCGAGGCGACAGTATCGCCGATAAAAGCCTCAGCTATTCCAAATAAAACCACTATCTCCCCTGCATTCGCCTCTTGCACTTCCACTAGGTTAAGCCCGTCATAAAGTTGAACCTTTGTGACGCGTGAGTTTATGCGCACCCCATCCTCTTTTATGCAGACAACATTATCCTGCGGGTGCACTGAACCGGAGTAAATCTTGCCTATGATAAGCCTGCCTAGATAGTCTGAATAGCCAATATCGCTTACAAGGATTGAAAATTCAGGGTCACTGCCTATTACAGGGGAGGGAATCTCTTCTATGATCATCTCAAAGAGGGGGGCAAGGTCTTTACCCGTCTCTGTAAGCGTCTTCTGGGCTATCCCGCTTTTGCCTACTGCATATAAGAGGGGGAATTCCAGTTGAGAGTCGCTCGCGTCAAGATCGATAAATAGATCAAGTATCTCATCTAAAACCTCTTTAGCCCGCATATCTTTTCTATCGATCTTGTTTATTACAACGATGATTCTAAGCCCCTTTTCAAGAGCTTTCTTCAGCACAAACCTTGTCTGCGGCAACGGTCCTTCCGAGCAGTCCACAAGGAGGATAGCGCCATCCGCCATAGACAGCGCCCGCTCCACCTCGCCGCCAAAATCCGCATGGCCTGGCGTATCTACAATATTTATCCGCACCCCGTTCCAACAGACTGCACAATTTTTTGCAGCTATCGTGATGCCGCGTTCGCGCTCTAACTCCATACTGTCAAGCACCCGCTCTTGAACCGTCTGATTGGCTCGAAAGATGGAACACTGCTTAAACATCGCATCCACAAGGGTGGTCTTTCCATGGTCTACATGGGCTATTATGGCGATATTTCTAATCGCCGCTGCATTAATAGATCTATTCTTCATGAAAGTTGCTCTGCCTATATTTTTGTTATTATTTTACCGGCGCGCCTAGCAGCTTGCCATGATGAATTTAACGGATAAACCCCTCTTTGTAAACTGATTTTATCTGAGCGCTATAGTGCCAGGCATAAAGGCGTTCCTTGCTGTTTGAGTATCGGCGGTTTTCAACCCCGCGCTCTGCATCATTAAGCGCACCTTCTTTCCGCTTGCATAGCTTAGCAGGCATCCGTCAACAGACAAGAGCTCTCTCAACCTCTTAAAAAGTTCAACGCTCCACATCTCTGGGTTTTTTGCCATACTGAACGGGTCAAAGAATATAGCGTCAAAACTCCCCTGCAGCTGTTCTACCGCCTCTAAAGCATCCCGTATATAAAGTTCAAGCGAAAAAGTTCCGCACCTGCCTAACGCTATGCACTCTTTTAATATCCTATAGCCCTCTGTGGGAAAGAGGAAGGTTAAACTTTTCAACAGCGTTGTTAAACTTTCATCTTTATCTATACTTACTATGTGGACTATATGAGGCGATTGCAGCCTAGAGAGGTATTCAAACGCCACTGCGCAGTTATACCCTAAACCAAAGCAGATGTCTAGGATGCGCAAATCTTTATAAACTCTCTTTTCCATGAGCTTTGAGGGGAGGAAGAATTTTACAAGGCTTTCCGTAAAAGCTCCTGTGGAGAGAGCCCTATAAGATTGTTGATATTGCGTGTTATAAAAGGTTGCAGAACCATCGGCAGAAACTAGGAGCTTTTTTCCTCTATAGCTTCTAACAGGTAGGCTCTCATTTTGCAGCATTATCTCTTTGTTTTCAGCACCCGCTTCAACTCATTGCATACTATCCGCATAATTTCGATGCGGGCGTAATGCTTATCGTTGGCAGGGATTATCCGCCAAGGGGCAATCTCTGTGCTGGTGCGCACAAGCATATCATCAGTTGCCGCAAAATAATCCTCTGCTTTCTCCCTATTGCGCCAATCTTCGCTAGTGATCTTATAGTTTTTCCACTCCAGCTCTTCTCTCTGCTTGAAACGTCTAAGCTGTTCATCTTGACTGATATGCATCCAAAACTTTATTAGGAGGCACCCGCCTTCTACAAGTTGAGACTCAAAGTGGTTAATCTCCTCAAAAGCCCTAGAAAATTCAGCAACAGAGGCTAACTTTTCCACCCGTTCCACCAGCACCCTGCCATACCACGATCTATCGTATATGGTGACATGCCCCGCTTGAGGGATATGCCGCCAGAACCTCCATAGGTAGTGGCGCGCCCTCTCCTCATCTGTTGGGGCGGCAATCTGGATTGTTTGACGTATGCGGGCGTCTATAGCTGACGTCAATCTCCTTATCGCTCCGCCCTTACCTGCCGCATCCCAGCCTTCAAAGAGGATCACGGTGGATATCCCCTTTTCATAAGCCTTTAGTGTTAAGCAGTTTATTGCCTCCTTATACTTTTTCAGCAACTTGTTGTAATCGCCTTCAATCTTTTGGTCGAGGTTTACCTTGCTGAGAACATGTTCAGGCAATGGGGAGACGAGTTCGCTCTGCGCCTCCTGTTGTTTATCTTTCTTCTGTTTTATAGCATTTGAGATAACGCTTATTAAGAGTTCCAAAACGGCTATATTTCTCTGATTGGCGTTATGAGAATCGATAATATACCAACGCGCAGCAGCTGTATCGGTAATACGGATAGCTTTTTCATAGGCTTTTAAGATATTGGAGCAGCTAATGCGGCTGTTATGTTTATCACCGCTTAACGGATCAGTCTTACCCCCCCTCTTTTTAAGAATTTTATGATAGTTATCCCCTGATAGGTGCAGCCATAGCTTTATAATCAACATTCCATCTTCAGAGAGCGTCTTTTCAAAGCGGACGGCGGTATTCATCTCCTTTTCAAACTGAATCTCGCTAGATTTGCCGTTTAAGAATCTCTTTGCCGCCGCTTGATACCATCCACCGAAGAAGAGCCCTATCTCTGATCTGGCAGGAATTACATTCCAATATCTCCAATATTCAGGTTTTTGCTTTGTCTCCCCAGACAGTTTCCAGAAAGTTCGGTTTTTTATATGTTTTGAATCCATCCATTCATTCAGAAGATTTATAAGTTCACCCCTACCGGCTCCAGGCATCCCATCTATGAGGATAAGAACGGGGATCTTCTCCTCAATCAACTTCAACTGGGTGTTGAAAAGGGTTGTGCGAAGCTCGTTTAACCTGCGGTTGTATTCATTTTTGTCTATAGAAACACTCTGCTCTGCCAGTTCAAACATAATCTAATTCTCCAAAGGTAAAATTTCTCACTTTTAAGGTTTACAGCTTAGCCAATAACGGAGAGTTTGCCGTATAATAGCCTAAAACATCGGTATGAGCGGCAAGGGCGATTGCTTTTCTGTCGCCTGCTGCAGCATCTATCGGCGGAAATACCTGCACCTCAATCTCCACGCTTCTAAGACGCCTAATCAGTCTAATAATATGAGGTCCAAATGGGGTTTTCCCATATATGAATAGAAAATCTCTATTAGATAGGCAGATAGTCTCTCCATTTACACTCTTATATGTTATGCATATCGGCACAACGGGAATCCCCGCTGCGACAGCCGCCTGAATATATGCCCCGTGAAAATCTATTACAGTGTCCCCATTGGTGCACCTGCCCTCAGGGAAGATAGTTACTGAATTGCCGCTTGCAAGCATCGCGGCGATCTTTTCAATATCTTGATGCATCTTATGTTTATTCTCTCGCTCTAAAAAGAGGGTTCCGCCTAACCTCGCCATCCCCCCGACAAAAAAGATCCGCTCTATTCTTGTGTAGGAGATATAGGTTGAAGGGTATAACGCCGCCAACATTATCACATCAATATAGGAGAGATGGTTTGCCGCCGCTAAAAAGCTCCCTTTAGGGAATTCTCCACCCATCTTCAGAGAGACATTGAAAAATTTAATAACCTTTTTAGCATGATTGTGCGCATTTTGAGAGAGGAGCTTTGAACGTTCAGTCCCCTTTGAAGCCAGAGATATCCAGAGGGCTTTTATGGCAAACGAACATATAACAAAGATGAGAACTATATATCGCATAAAAAAGAACTCACAATTTCACTGAGTTTAACCAGTATGTGCAAAAATACATCTGAACCTAATACCTCTCCATAACAATAATTTTATTCCAAATAATTAAATTCAACTTTACTTTGAATTATTATTTCATTCAATATATCATTTAAATATCCTTTTCTAACCGCTTCTTTAAATAAAATCACTAATTGAGGAATATTAACAACGTCTTCTATTGAATTCATATATCTATTTACAATTTTTTCAATTCCATATTGTTCATAAGCGCCTTTGCGAAGATGTTTATATATTTCTTCTCTATCTTTGGTAGTTTTTATAACAAAATGTATTGGATAATGTTCAAGCTTATCAATGTCTAAAAAATATTTTTTAATGTCAAGAGTTTCTGTTACTTGAAAGAAATAACCTAATGGTTTCATCACAAAATCAATTCCACCATCATTTGCATTTGTCCTGCCAGTTTTATATAATTTTAGGGTTTCTTCTTTTAATTCATCTGGTGCATATCCCCAGAATATTTTTTTGCCATGGTAAAAGTATTTTAATATGGAATAACTTACAATTTCAAATAATCTTGCATCAACATTATAATCAAGGAGACTGACAATAAAACAAAAAATCTTATTGTCATCTTGCTTTCCAATATTCTGTAGCTCTTTACAAGCCCTAATAAAATGCTCAAAAGCATCTCGCTTTGCATTTATATATATATCAATAATTTTTATTATTGTTTTACTCAAGTCATATTTTTGGTTATTGTATTTTATCACAATAAGGTTTTTATTTATCCAATAGCGACTTGTAGGAATATCTCTTAATATAACCTGTTCATTACTCATTGGAAAATATTTATGGAATTCCTCGTTTAGTCGATGATTCAACGCATGGTTTTGCAGTTTTGCGCCAAAGGGAAGTTCACGTTGTCTCTTAAATAATTCAGAAAATATCGCCCCCTCATATTCGGAATAATTTTTATGCTCTTCAAAAACGATTTTTATATAATCTTCCAAAAGTACATAAATAGCATATAAATTAGCAAAACTGCCTCTTGATTTCGAACCTTTATTAACAGAACGTGTCTTGATATTTATGTATTCAAGCAATGGCGCAAATTTGATCAATTCTTCGCCATTGACTTGTAATTCTTGTTCAATGTGTCGAATTATTACAGTAGTAAATTCGTGTTTAACCATGATTTACAGCCAGCCTTTTCAAAAATTCATCTGAGAATAATCAACAACTTCATATGTTTTAGGTTCACGTTTTATAGATTTCCCTTTATAATCCTCTATATTCAATACACGGCGTAAACCAATCTGATAATATATTTTGTCAATTTCAATTCCTATTGATTTACGACCTAATTTTTCACAGACGAAAGACGTTGTAAATGTTCCCGAAAACGGGTCTAAGACTATGTCACCTTCATTTGATGATGCTTTTATAATCCGTTCAAGTAATGCGATGGGCTTTTGTGTCGGATGATTTTCATATTCTTCCATTCTATATCTAACACGGGGGAATTCCCATACATTCCCGGGAACTTTGGTAGAATTATATTGAGTCGGAACTGGTTTCCTATAATCTATTAATTTTCGCTTTGCTCCTGTCTTTGCCTCGACACGTATTTCATCATTATTAAAACAGTAATTTTTTGTATCTTTAACACAAAATAAAATTGGTTCATACAACGAACCAAAATATTTTTTTGCTTGAACGCCTGAGCTGTCATAATACCAAACTATCCTTGATAGAATAGTCAATTTCTGCCTTATATAAATATCATAATACGAGATAAATTGCGTTGATGTCATTATGTATAAAGAACCACTTCTTTTCAATTTTTTTATACACAAATCTATCCAGTTGTACGACCAATTCAAATAGTCAGTGTCGGTTTCCCATCTATCTTTTATAGTATTAAAATTTTTCCCTATATTATAAGGGGGATCAACAAAAATTAGATCTACACTGCTGTCGGGTATGGTATTTAAACCATCAAAAACATCAGAATTTATTAACACATGTCCATTTTCTTCGTAAATATCCATAACACCCTGCCAAAATTCACTATTTTACTAACAATAGCTGTTATAATTACTACTATAAAGAATAAACTATGGATGACATCTGAAATTTTATTAATTTTTCAAACCTAAAGTATGCCTCTCTAGCTTTAACATTCTCAAACCTTTTGTTCGACACGCCTACCCCCTAGCAGGATGGAACAATTATATTGTCACTATAACATAAATATTTTTAAAGCAATAGGGGTTTTTAGACAAAAAAGCCCCGCTGCGTGAGCAATGCATTTGCAAAAAAGCTAAGTTCTGCCAACGGGCATTATTATATAAATTTTTCGCAAGAATCCGCCCTTTTTGATCTTATCTGCTAATTGCATTAATCTTTAGAAATGGTATAATCAGGCGGGAAGGGAGGGGTTATGTGCGGGATAGTCGGTTACTTTGGAAATTCAGATGCGGTTGAAACCCTTTTAGACGGTCTATCCCGCCTTGAGTATAGAGGTTATGATTCCGCGGGGGTTGCTGTTCCTTGCGGGGATGGTATTTGCATTGTCCGCGCGGTAGGGCGGCTTGAAAACTTAAAAAACGCTCTAGCCGCTAAAACCTTTAAGGCGAATATGGGGATAGGGCACACCCGCTGGGCGACGCACGGTAGACCTTCAGAGGTAAACGCCCACCCCCACCGCTCGGGCTCTATCGTCTTAGTTCATAACGGGATCGTGGAGAACTATCGGGAGCTTAAAACTGCCCTTGAAGACAGCGGCTGTATATTCTCTTCCGATACTGATACAGAAGTTTTAGCCCACCTTATAGCAACTTTTTATCACGGCGATCTCCTTTCAGCTGTTAGAGAAGGGGTCTCTAAGGTGAAAGGCTCTTATGCTATTGCTGTTATAGATGCTGATAAAAGAGATAGAATAGTTGTTGCGCGCCGCGACAACCCCCTAGTTATAGGGGTTGATGATAAGAAAGGGGAGTATATCGCCGCCAGCGATATTCCCGCCGCCCTTAATATCACCAGAGATTTTATAATGTTAGGCGAGGGGGAGTTTGCAGAGCTCTCTAAAAGCGGAGTCGCCGTTTTCAATCCACTTGGAGAGGCTATTGCAAGAAAGGTTGTCCATATCGATTGGGATGCGGCTATGGCGGAAAAAGACGGCTACCCCGACTTCATGTTGAAAGAGATAAATGAACAACCTAGAACCTTGATGGACACCCTTAGAGGCAAAATCATCCCTGATGAAGGCATTATCTATCTAGGCGAGTTGGATGCTTTAGAGGGTAAGATAGGCGAGGTGGAGAGAATCATTATAGTTGCCTGCGGCACCTCTCTGCACTCGGGAATGATAGGAAAGCTATATATAGAAAAGTTTGCTCAAATTCCAGTCGAAGTAGATATAGCCTCTGAATTTTTGCAGAGAACCCTCCCTCTATCTGATAAAATCCTCGTTGTCTGTGTAAGCCAATCAGGAGAGACAGCCGACACCAAACAGGCGTTGAGGCGGGCAAGAGATCGCGGGGCGCGTACAGCGGCGATATGCAATGTGGTAGGCTCTGCCATAGCAAGTGAAGCAGATTATTGCATATATACCCACGCGGGACCTGAAATAAGCGTTGCTTCAACAAAAGCGTTTACCTCCCAAACGATAGTC
>JAISNW010000181.1 GCA_031276055.1 Deferribacteraceae bacterium
GAGCGGTGGATAAACTCATATCCCCGCCGAATATTCGGATACAAAACGGCAAATGAAATCCGAATAACTCAAATCGGTTGATACATGCGGGAAAGGACATCATTTTTTACAACTTACCAGAAACTTACCTTTTTACGATATATTGTGGAGGATATTTCGATGGCGTTTGTACTCATAATCTTATAATTAGCAGCAGCATCAGCCGCATCAACTTTCCAAGCGCCTTTTGCAGCAGCCGAGTGGGTCTGCTTAAATCTTATTACCCCTCTATCAGCGAACATCTCTTTATATGTAAATTTCCCTTTATAATAGTGCTTTCCGTTATCGTCTTCTAATGCACTGAACGCCTCATAAGAGCTGCCGTAAAATTTATAGCGGATAGTCCCGCTGATACTCTCCCAGCTGCCTTCGAACGGGGAGTCGCCCGCAGTGCATGCAATAAAACCAGAAAACAAGAAGAGAAAAGCTATTATAGCAAGATTTTTTATAAGCATCCCCGCCTCAACCCTCTCAAACGATTATACTTTCTCTCAGATGATTTTTCAATACATGCAAAAGGAGGGAACCGGCAAATTAGCTTGATTATTTTCACAACTTAAAGTATTTTTGTGTATAATTTATCTTATAGGGAGAACAAAATTATGTCTAAAAACCTCAAGGGAACCAATACCCTTTTGAACCTTATGAAGTCTTTCGCGGGCGAATCGCAGGCTAGAAACCGGTACAATATATTTGCCGGCGTTGCGGAAAAAGAGGGATATATTCAGATTGGCAATATATTCAATGAAACCGCTGATAATGAACGGGTGCATGCTAAAGAGTTCTATAAACTTATAGCGGCATCCCTAGATAAAAATGCCACTGAGGTAGTCCCCGTAGACGCTGCCTATCCTGTTATTCTCGGGGATACTATTGCGAACCTTAAAACCGCAGCAGCGGGCGAGCACGAAGAAGCTGAAGTGCTCTACACCGCCTTTGCTGACGAGGCGGATAAAGAGGGTTTTCCTGAGATAGCTTTTAAGTACCGCAAAATTGCTGCAGTGGAACTTCACCATGAAAAACGTTACACCGCCCTTGTTCAGAGCATCGAGAGCGGAAAGTTCTTTAATAAAGATTCTCAGGTGGCGTGGAAGTGCATGAAGTGCGGGCATATCCACACTGGGTCGACCCCTCCTGCGCTATGCCCAATCTGCTCGCACCCGCAAGGATATTTTGAACTTTACGTGGTAAACTATTAGGGATAATCCTTTATGGCAATCTCCAGCAACAAGAAAGCTTTCCACGAGTTTGAAATCTTAGAAGAGTTTGAGGCGGGCGTAATCCTCACGGGAACAGAGGTTAAATCTGTCCGGGCGGGGCATATCAGCCTTAAAGAAGCCTATGTTAAGGTTTGGAACGGGGAAGCTTTTTTGGTGCACGCCCACATAGCCGAATATGAATGCGGGAATCTAAATAACCATGATCCTCTAAGGATACGCAAGCTCCTTCTACATAAAAGGCAGTTGAAATACCTTATGGGCAAAACTGCTGAACAAGGGTTGTCGGCAGTCGCCCTAAAGGTATATCTGAAAAACCGCCATATAAAAGTTCTTATCGCTGTTGCTAAAGGGAAGAAACTTTATGACAAGCGCCGCAGTGAGAGGGAGAAGGAGTTGAAGTTGACGGCTGAGCGCGCCCTAAGAAATTCAATAAAAGCTCGATGAAACTTTTCCCAAGAATTAGAGAGGATATTCAAGCCGCTTTAGAGCGCGACCCTGCGGCGCGCAGTAGGCTGGAGGTAATATTCTGCTACCCTGGAGTTCACGCTGTGCTCATGCACAGGTGGGCGCACTTTCTCTGGAAAAAAGGGCTATTCTTCCCTGCACGTTTTTTATCTCATATCAATAGATTCCTCACCGGTATAGAGATTCACCCCGCCGCAAAACTCGGCAGACGTGTATTTATTGACCACGGTATGGGGGTTGTAATCGGTGAAACAGCGGAAGTAGGCGATGACGTCACCTTATACCACGGAGTAACTCTGGGCGGGGTCAGCTTAAAGAAAGAGAAACGCCACCCTACCTTAGGCGATAAAGTTGTGGTGGGAACCGGTGCAAAGGTGCTAGGACCGTTTAAGGTAGGAAGTTCTTCACAGGTAGGAGCAAACTCAGTGGTTGTAGCTCCTGTCAAAGAACACTCCGTAGTTGTAGGGGTTCCTGCTGCAGAGACCAGCGACCATTCAAAAGCCTCTGCTCTAAGGCACGATAAAATTTCAAACCCCATCGAATTGAAGGTTGATTATTTATTAAAAAAGATAGATATATTAGAAAAGCAAGTCAATGAGTTGAAAATTAGAGGGAGATAGATGTATATCTTTGGCCCCATCATGTCGCGGAGGTTCGGTCGTTCGCTTGGCGTCAATGTAATACCTGAAAAGATATGCTCTTTTGACTGCATCTATTGCGAGGTGGGAAGAACCAAAACCACCACTATGGCTAGACGCCCCTATGCACCTGCAGATAAGATATTGGCTGAATTTAACGAGCGCTACCCATCGGTTGAGCGCCGCATGGATGTTATAACTGTCACCGGCTATGGAGAACCCACCCTAAACACCGAGTTTGAAAAGGTGCTTGACGGTATTAAGGAGAGTGCGCACCATCCGGTGGTTATATTAACAAACAGCTCTACAATGCATATTCCACAAGTTTTTGAAACCCTTAAAAAGTTTGATGTGGTGGTGCCTAGCATAGACGCCGTCAGAGTGGGCAAATTTAAGCAGGTCGATAACCCCCACCCTTCAGTGGATATTAATCAGATAAAAAGAGCGCTGGTAGATTTTTCAAAAGATTATAGGGGAAAGTTGTTAATTGAGCTCCTCCTTGTAAAAGGGGTAAATGACGAAGAAGAAGATCTGGCGGCTTTTGCAGAGTATATCGGAGAGGTAAACTACTCGCAGGTTCAGTTGACCACCGTTTTTAGACCGCCCTCTCATCAAGATGTTGCCCGCTTGACGGACGAGGAGTTGGCGGAAAAATATCTCATCCTCTCCTCTTATGGAGTTGAGCGGATTATAATTCCAGGGGATATATGCTCAACTGCAGACAATTACAGCTTAGAGCTCTCTGAAGACGATATCTGTGCGGCGCTGAAGATGCGCCCTATGTCTGTTGCCGCTCTAGCTGAAGGGCTCTCAATTGATCCGATCTTAGCGGAAGTTATGGTAGAAGATCTTTTGACAAGGGGGTTGTTAAACTCTGCTGAATATGATAACGAGGTCTATTATTCATTGCGGCGCGGCGGCGCCTAAGACTCCACAAACTTCTGCCACTCTTTAGGTATACGGATAGGTCTTTTTGTATTGGCGTTAAAGAGGGCGTGTTCTGTATATCCTTCGGCAAAGATTTTACCCTCCCCATTGTGCAAACTGTATGACGCCTTAAAACGCACCTTGCCGATCTCTGAAAACCAGCAGTGCACAAAAACCCTGTCCGCAAGGGTAATGGGGAGGATATACTTTAAGTCCGCTCTCACTAAGAGATATTGGATGTTCCTTTTCATATCCTCTAAAAAGAGATCGCGTATTATATGGACTCTGGCTGTCTCAAGGTATGAGAGGTAAACAGCGTTGTTCACATGACCATAGCAGTCTAGATCGCTGAAACGAACCTGTATCTCTATAGTAATCTGCATTTTGGCGCACTATTCCTCATCAAAAGAGCTCTTCGGCGCTCCGCAGTCAGGGCATATCCAGTCGTCAGGGAGCGCCGAAAACGGCGTACCTGCAGGGATGCCGTTGTCAGGATCTGCTTCAGCAGGGTCATAAACATAGCCGCACATGGCGCAAATATAGTTTTGCATGGCTCTCTCCTTAATTTAATGAAAGTCAATTTAATAG
>JAISNW010000190.1 GCA_031276055.1 Deferribacteraceae bacterium
TACCTCGTTCACCTAGGCTTTACTCTCCCCATATCACGAAAAATAAGGAACGCAGCATCCAGCGGAGAAATTATGTTCTGCTAAGGATGTATGAAAACGCCTTTATCACAGAAGATGAATATCTTAACGCTATTGAAGAGCCGCTGGCGATAATTGAAAATCCACCTACTCGTCAACGGTTTGCGGAATATTTTCTTGATTATGCTCTGAAGTACATCACAGAAGATCTCGCTATTGAGGCCCCGCAGAACAGAGGACTGAAAGTATATACAACGTTGAATATGGATTTTCAGGAGAAAGCTGAAATTGCAGTGCGCAACAACCTCCATGCTACAGCCGCGCGGATAGGCTACTTTGGACCGGCAGGGCGTCTAACCGATATAGACAACAACACCGCCAATCTAACAGAATATATGGAGGAAGATGGTGTAGTATATGTTCCCCCTACTGTTGATGATCTCTTGGAAGTTCCCTCATATTTAAGGCATAATGAGTTTAAGAAAGCTATAGTTTCTAAAGTTGACAGTTCTGAACTTGCCATCGCATTTCAAGACAACACTACAGGAAAGGTAAAACTATCTACATCGTTATGGGCAAAGCCTATAAACTCCAAAGAGAAACGTCTTGACGACTTTAAGAAGATTCTTAAAGAGAAAGATATAATATATGTGGTCTCTGCAAACAACAAAAAAGAGAAAGATCAATATCTTCTAGTTCAAGACCCGCCTATGGAGGCGGCGCTTTTGGCGGTTGATCCGCAGAGCGGGGCTATTCTAGCTATGGTGGGGGGGTATTCTTTTGAAAAGAGCATGTTCAACCGCGCTACACAAGCAAAACGGCAGGTAGGCAGCATATTTAAGCCGATAGTTTATTCTGTCGCCCTAGAGGAAGGGCTGCAGCCTATGAGCAAGATTCTGGATGCCCCCATAATATCCCAACCTGATGAAAATGGGATGATATGGCGTCCAAAAAATATTGTAGATGAGTATAGGGGTGAAACGACCTTGAAAGAAGGGGTGACAAAATCTATAAATGTCGCCACTATTAGACTCTCTGAAAAGGTAGGGATAAAGAAGATTCTTGCCTACGCTAAAAGTTTTGGGATAACCTCAGAGTTAGCGAACGATTTTTCCATCACTATCGGTTCAGGTTCTATCTCTCTATTGGAGATAGTTTACGCATATTCAGTTTTTCCAAACATGGGCTCTAGGTGCATAACCCCATATTTTATCACAAAGATAGAAGATTCTGATGGTTCGGTTCTATATGAGTTTGCGCCGCCGGAGCATGTTCAGGTGCTCAAACCCTATACCGCTCAAGTTATGACAGATATTCTAATGAATGTCGTTCAGAACGGCACAGCCAGCAGAGCAAAGGTTATTCAAAGACCGATAGGCGCAAAAACAGGGACGTCTAATAAATATAGAGACACATGGTTTGTCGGTTTTCTCCCTAATCTAGCGGTGGGGGTATGGACAGGCTTTGATGACTTCAGCGTCGATGTCAATCTCGGAACAGGTGCACAGTCTTCTCTACCCACATGGGTTGAGTTTGTGGGTTCTATAGCGGGCGATATTCCGCCTGCGGTTTTTCCTGTCACCAAAGGCGTTAGGTATCTTAAAGTTGATAACAAGAAGTGGGAGCCCACAAATGATGCAGTTTGGGAAAATACCTCTTTTGAACCGTATATTGAGGCGGCGGAAGTTGACAATATCACCACAGCGGCGCCTAACGCCCCGCCTTTAGCGCTAAATAGATGACCAGCATAAAGACCACAAACGAAAAGATGAAGGGTGCGTTGGCGCAGATGGCGAATGCCTCCTCTAATGATGTATCCGTTGCTATTTTTGGGGCAAAAGGGGTAGGCAAATCGTATTGCGCACGCTTAATTCATGATAAGAGCAACAGAGGCGGCAAACCGTTTGTAACTATTAAAAGCGGAGCAAATGTTAGGCAGTTTTTCGAAACAGCAGGAACAGGTTCTCTCTTTTTCGCAAATTTCAATACATATTCTGAAACTCAACAAGGTGAAATTTTAGAGTGCATAAACCTTACCCCTCCAATCTGCCGCCTTATAACTTCTAGTTCAGAGAGTTTAGAGAAGATTTCAAAACGTTACCCCTTTTCTGAAGTTCTATGCCACAAACTTTCAGTTATTCAGATTAAGATACCATCCCTTAGAGAGCGTAAAGACGATTTCCCTCTCCTAGTAAATGAAATATCTGCTGAGATTGCAAATTGGCTTCATAAAGAGAATTTTTTTTTCACCCCAAAAGCGATTGAGAAGCTCTCATTGAGAAACTGGCCCGAAAATATAGCAGAGTTGAAGTGCATCCTATTTTATATCCTTTCCAATGCTCGATCAGATGAAATTACCGATAATGATATACCAACCGTTCATTCACTGCATAAAAACTCCTCTCTTAACGAAGAGCTTTACAGACTCGCTTCTGAACTTATAGCTTTAGCAAAGGATAGGCAGATTTATAATGTTGCTGCAGAGTATGAAAAACTTATCTTTCCGCCTCTGCTTGAGGCGGCCTTGAGTGCAGCGCAGAATAAAAAATCAAGAGCAGCTGAACTTCTAGGGATTAATAGGAATACCCTTAGAACTAAACTCTCCAACTTAGGCAAGTGATAAAAGCAAAAAAATTAGTATTTAACTTTTTATCAGAATCTAGAGGCGTGAAGAGTGTTGATGAGATATCCGCCTCTCTCAACTTATCAAGAGAAGTTGTTAAAGGGGCGCTTAGAGAGCTTATCAAAGCAAAAAAAGTCAAACGCGTTTCAGGAAAACTATTCACTGCATTCTCAAAACCAACAACTATTTCTGAAGAGGCTGTTGGGATATTATCGCTTAATCGTGAGGGTTATGGCTTTGTTGAAAGTGATGGGAGGGGTGATGTCTTTGTTCCGCCCTCAGCTGTTAATTCAGCGTTAAACGGCGATACTGTCTCTGTCTCAATAGCTGCTAGACGCGGCAGGCTTGAAGGGAGAGTAGCAAAAGTATTAAATAGGGCGCGAACAGAGGTTGTAGGAAGGTATTATAAAAATGGGGTGGTTATCCCTATCTCTAGGAGTTATATTCCGCCGATAATGATAGATGAAGAATATCAGAGTGAGGAAGTTCTTCTAATTAAAATTACCCTTTTTCCTGATAATGGCGGTTTTCTTAAAGGGAGAGCGATAAAAAAGCTCGGCTTAATCACAGATATAGGGATAGAAAATCTTATAGTAATGGAAAATTACGGTTTAACGCGCTCTTTTCCTGATGAGGTTGAACAGCTTGCCGCCTCTTTAGCGGCAAAGCCGATAAGCTGTGAGGGGAGAAGAGATTTTAGAGGACTTTTCACTGCAACTATAGATGGAGAAGACGCCCGAGATTTTGATGATGCAATAAGCGTTGAAAAGGCGGGGGATCGCTATACTTTGTATGTACATATAGCAGATGTTTCAAATTATGTCAGAGAAGGCTCCGCCTTAGATGAAGAGGGCTATAAGAGAGGAACTAGCGTATACTTTCCTGAATTTGCCATCCCAATGCTGCCTATATCGCTGTCTAACGAGATATGCAGCCTTATCCCTAACAAAGATAGATACGCCGTTACTGTAAAGATAGAGTATGACGGCTTTGGAAAGAGGGGATCGGTTGAATTTTATCCTTCAGTTATAAACAGCGATTACCGCTTAACTTACACCTATGTAAACGAAGTTCTCTCTGAAGGCGCAGCTGTTCTTGAGAACGCTGCATTATCCAACTTAATTTCCATCGCATTAGAGCTCTCCACCCTTATCGGCAAGAGGCGGAAAGATGAGGGGATG
>JAISNW010000205.1 GCA_031276055.1 Deferribacteraceae bacterium
CTCCTTGACAGGCGGCGGGGAGGATAAGCTCTGTTGGTATCCTCTGTTTTATATGCTCTGTAAGGGCTAACCTTTTAAGCCCCGCCTCTGCTAAAATTATAGCATCATACTCGCCGCTCTCTAATTTGCGCACCCTAGTATCTATATTACCCCTAAGCTCTTTTACAACGACTTGCGGCGCTATCCTTGCCAGTTGAATTTTGCGCCGCAGGCTGGATGAACCCACCACCGCTCCTGCAGGGAGCTCTTGAATACTGGAGAATTTTATAGATAGGAATGCATCGTTTGAGATCTCTTTTTCAGGGTTTGCATATATTTCAAGCTCAGGCGGCAGGTGAATAGGAACATCTTTCATGCTGTGCACCGCTATATCTGCATTGAGGTTTAATAGAGCTTCTTCAATCTCTCTGACAAAAACCCCTTTACCCCCTAATGATGACAGTGAAACATTCTGAAAGATATCCCCGCTGGTTTTAATAACCCTAATTTCAGCTATTAAGCTGTGTTTAAGCTCGATAAGATTTTTAATATAATTTGCCTGCCATAGTGCAAGGGCGGAACCTCGTGTTGCTATTATAACTTTATTCATTGTTTCCTTCTTTTGAACGGATTTTCTCATTGTTGCGCCCGGAGCGCTCCCGTATTGACAAGATAAGCGGCACCCCGTTAAAACCGTGGTGTTGGCGGATAGTGTTTACTAAAAACCTTTCGTAAGAAAAGTGAACAGCTTTAGGGAAGTTTACAAAAACCACAAAGTGCGGCGGGCGCACCCCAACTTGCGTCATATAATAAAATTTCAATCTTTTGTTATGCACTATAGGGGGGGAGTGTTTGGCGAGGGCTTGCTCTAGGATGGCGTTTACTTTTGCGGTGGGGATCCGTTTTTCATACTCTCTCATTATATTATCCGCCGCCTTAAACACCTTAAAGATATTCTTTTTTGTGGCGGCTGAAAGGAAAAATATAGGCGGTTTATGCAGAAAGAAGAGCTTCTCTTCCGCCTGCCTGCGCAAGAACTCCGCACTGGCGCTTGCAATATCAGCTTTATTTATAGCAAGGATCACAGCGCGCCCTGCCTGCCATGCATCCGCCGCGGCTTTAACGTCTCTATCGCCAATCCCCTCTGAACCGTCAATTACCACAATAGCTATATCCGCCTTTTCGATGGCGTCTATACTGCGGTAATACCCCAACTTATCCAGCGGGTCCTTAAAAGCAACAGACTTTTTGCGCAGCCCCGCCGTATCCACAAGGATGTAATCTCTGCCTGAATAGGTAAGATAGGTGTCTACAGCATCCCTTGTAGAGCCTGCAACAGGGGTTACTATAACCCTCTCTTCTCCAAGCCAAGCGTTAATAAGGCTGGATTTGCCTACATTAGGCCGTCCTATCACCGCTATCCTAATACTTTTAGATACATCTCCAGATACGTTTTCAGATGCACTTTCAGATACACTTTCAGGTTCGCTTTGGAACTCTTCTAGGATGGCGTCTAAAAGATCATCCACCCCGCGTCCATGTGAGGAGCTTATCGGGATAACTCGTTTTGCCCCTAGAGAGTAAAAATCAAATGCAAATATCTCTCTATCTGCTGTATCAATCTTATTGACAGCAACTGTAAAGGTTTTCCCCTTATCCCGCAAGATATCCGCCGCTATCTCGTCTAATGGATGCAGCCCTGCAGCGCCATCAGTCACAAGGATAAAGGCGTCCGCGCTATCCATAAGGTGCAGCACCTGCTCCCGCATCTTTACAGCAAGCAGCGACTCTTTGGCGTCAAAACCTGCGGAATCAATGATCTTAAAGGTTTGCCCGCACCATTCGGCATCCGCCTCTATCCTATCTCTAGTGGTGCCTGGGACGTCTGCCGTTATAGCTATCCGCCTGCCCGCTATACGGTTAAATAAGGTAGACTTGCCCGCATTAGGTCTACCGATGATGGCAACTGTTCTTTTATCTTTTGTCATAATAGCTTGTCATGATAGATAGTATATTATCTAGGCTATGTCAAGCAGAGTGTAAGTTATCCACTTCGGTTCATCAAGCGGGGAAAAATCATTATATTATTAGCTTGTTAAAAATATTATTAACTGGTAAAAAAATTCTTGACAATCCATGTAAACGCATTGATAATTAGGCAAGGAGAATAAATTATATGAAGATAAAAGTTTTTATAGACGGTTTGAGAGATTTTTTCCTGAAGGATAGGTTGAGTTCTGCAGGAATAGCTCTCTTCATTATAGGGTTAGCGGCGGAGCAAGGCGGGCTTTCTAAAACAACAGTTTTCGGGGTTTTCCTAGCATCATATATTCTAATAGGGAGGAGCATCCTAAAAAAAACATTTAAGAATATCCTTAAAGGGAAGGTATTTGATGAAAATTTCCTTATGAGCATAGCCTCTATTGGTGCATTCTGTTTAGGTTTTTACTCTGAAGCTGCGGGGGTTATCTTGTTTTACGTTGTTGGGGAATATTTTCAAGAAAAAGCCTCTGACAACGCGGAGCGCAGTATAGAGGCGATGCTCTCTCATCACGCTGAAAAGGCTGTTCTAGCAACAGAGGAAGGGAACAAAGTTGTTGAACCGCGTGAACTGTCTGTGGGGGATATTGTTATTGTAGCCCCTGGCGAAAAGGTTCCCATCGATGGGGTTGTAATAAGCGGAATCTCCTCTATGACTACCTCCGCCCTAACAGGTGAAACAGAACCCACCGCTGTGGAGCCAGGGAGCGCTGTTTTGGCAGGTTTCATAAATGGGAGCGGTCTTATCACCATAGAGGCGGCAAAGAAATTTGATGATACTGTGTATTCAAAGGTGGTGGCAATGGTGAAAGAGGCGGGCGGCAAAAAGGCTGCAACAGAGAAGTTTATCACCTCTTTTGCTAGGGTATACACCCCTGCAGTGGTCAGCCTTGCCTTTATTACAGCTATTATCCCCCCAATAATATTAGGAGAAGGGTTTTATCTTTGGATATACAGGGCGTTGGTTCTCCTTGTTGTCTCCTGCCCTTGCGCCCTTCTAATATCTGTTCCCCTCTCCTTTTTTGCAGGAATAGGAGGAGCCGCTAAAAACGGAATCTTTGTAAAAGGGGGTGAATATCTGGAGGCATTGGCGCGGGTGGGTTCAGTGGTTTTTGATAAAACAGGCACCCTGACCACAGGAGAGTTCAGTATTCAAGAGATGCACCCGATGCATCCCTTCAATGAATATGAACTTTTGCGTTTTGCGGCATATGCGGAGGCTCACTCAACGCACCCCGCAGGGCGTTGCATCGTTAAAGAGTTTAAGAAACGTTTTCCAACTGAAAGATTGGATATTGAATTTCAAGATTATCAAGAGCTTCCAGGTCAAGGAGTCTCTGTAAAATTTGAGGGCAGGGTTATTCATGTAGGGAAACAACGTTATATAGAAGGGCTCTTAGGTGCAGAAGTTCAAAACAACTCCCATGTATATGTAGTTGTGGATGGAGTTCTAGCGGGGGGAATCCGCCTCACAGACGATATAAGAGATCTTGCCAAGAACGTATTAAAAAACCTAAAAGGTTATGGAGCAAAGCTCTATATGCTTTCGGGGGATAGTTTCGCACGGGCGGCGCAAGTGGCGGAAGAACTTGAATTAGACGGTTTTTCCGCGGAGATGCTGCCCGCGGATAAACTAGAAAAACTCTTAGCTTTCCAGAGTGCAGAGAAAAAAGATAAGAGGACTGTATATGTTGGGGATGGAATAAATGATGCTCCCGCCCTTAGAAGCGCAGCCGTCGGGGTTGCTATGGGAGGCAGCGGTTCTCAAAGCGCCTTAGAGGCAGCTGATATAGTTCTCACAAACGATGATCTCTCAAAGCTCCCTACGGCAATCAGAATTGCAAGGAAGACGCGAAAAACCGCCTACCAAAATATAGTGGGTTCTGTGGGGATCAAACTAATAGTCATCATAATAACTATGACTGTAAACACAGCTGCTATACAGGGGCTCTGGCTTGCAATCTTTGCAGATGTGGGCGCCAGCCTCCTTGCCATCCTCAACTCTCTTAGGGTATTGAGAAGCTAAGAAATCTACAATTAGTTGAACTATATTAATTCCCAGTTGTCGTAAACCTGAGAGTAGGGGGTAAACTCTATGAATAGACGAGATTTTTTAATGACTTCTATCGTTTCTGCGGGGGTTTTATCGCTTGCCCCCGAGGAGCTTTTAGGGGCTTCAACTCCGGCGGATATTGCAGTTATCAACACAACTGATATTATAAGAGGGGTTC
Organism: Deferribacteraceae bacterium; assembly: GCA_031276055.1. Classification (GTDB taxonomy): domain Bacteria; phylum Chrysiogenota; class Deferribacteres; order Deferribacterales; family JAISNW01; genus JAISNW01. Next base: position 4,251 of record JAISNW010000205.1, read on the forward strand.
AACGGGCTGTGGAGCTTATCGGCGGGATCGGTCGTTTTGTGAAGAGCGGCGATAAAGTGGTGATTAAGCCCAATATGAGCTTTGCCTCAGGGATAGACGCCGCCGCTAACACCAACCCTGTTGCTGCAGCCGCTATTGTGGAGCTCTGCCG
>JAISNW010000228.1 GCA_031276055.1 Deferribacteraceae bacterium
AGGGGAACTATCGCGGCGGCGGTGCCTATTGTTGTTCCTACTATTAACCTGCTTAGCGGGAATATTAGGATCATCAATATTATAAAGGGGAAGGAGCGCAAAGCGTTTACAACACGCCCCAGCGCTTTATTCACAATGGGGAGTGGGAAAAGGCTGTTGTTAGATGTTATGCAGAGCACCACCCCTAACGGCAGCCCCAAAAGAACTGAGAAGAAGGTTGAACCCACCGTCATAGCAAGGGTTTCAAGGGCAGCTTTGCCAACTAGGTTAAAAAATGCGGAATCAAACATCTGCCGTCCCGACGGCTCTATCAAGCGGTTTTAAGGCGGATATAAATTCACGCGCTATCCCAGTTTTTGGAAAGGAAAATACCTCTCTAACTGTCCCGCTCTCCACAATATTTCCTGCATCCATCACTGAAAGATGCTCACATACCTCCCGCACAACCTCCATCTGATGCGTTATCATCACCACCGTTATATTTAGAGCGGCCTTAATCTCTCTAATTAAACGCAATATAGATAAAGTAGTGCTCGGATCAAGGGCGCTTGTAGCCTCATCGCAAAATAAAATTTCAGGGTTGTTTGCCAACGCCCTTGCTATTGCCACACGTTGTTTCTGCCCACCTGATAACTTTGATATAGGGCTTATAGCCTTGTCTTTAAGTTCTACTAATTCTAGAAGCTCCCCTACCCTTTTTGCAATCTCTTTGCGTGTTTTTCCCACAATCTCCATAGGGTAGGCAATATTGTTAAAAACGTTGCGAGAAGAGAATAGGTTAAAAGATTGGAAGATCATAGAGTTCAGTCGGCGTCTTTCTATAAGCTCCCGCTGACTAAGGTTATCCACCCGTTTTCCATTGTAATAAACAGCCCCGCTGTCAGGAGTTTCAAGCAAACTCATGATTCTGAGGAGGGTCGATTTGCCTGCTCCGCTCTTGCCGATAATTCCATAGATTAGAGATTCTCCAATGCTTAAAGATAGATTGTTCACAGCGCCCGCATCCATATTGCGGTATCTCTTTGTAACATTCTCAACTGTTATCATTCTAATTACTATATACCTATATGTTTAGTATGTCAAGTGTTGCCGCCATAATAAATACACGAGGCAATATGACCATACAATACAGTTTCAAGCAGAGAGATCAACAAAAAAATAGGCTGCCTTTCATATAGCAAAGAGTGTCGCTTTGATCTTCCATGTTAACAAATAGTTAAATAGGAGTTAATAAAGAGCGCTCTTTTCTTGAGTTGAATATTATATCTTGAAAATATTAGAGAAAACAGCTAGTATCCTATTGAAGTTAATTATCGGTTGGAAGGTGATAGGCAGTGGGCTTTATAATCGCACTGATTGAGTGGTTGCTCTCTCTTATCCTTAAAGTTTTAGTAATTGGCGTCTTGGTGTCTATTCCCCTTATTATTCTTGCAGCCCTTCTGTTTCGAGCTAAAGTTCTACCGGCTATCCGCAGTTTCTTAAACCGCGATAAAGCCGCGGCTTATCAGGATGAGCTTATTATAGATGTTGTCCCTACCGCCCCTTTGCAAGAACACGGTTTTACCCCTGAAGAGAGAGCAAAGATTACCAGCGAAGCTATCCTTGAAGCTATGTCAAACAAGAACCTAGATGAAACACCCAGGGATTCTCTCATCCGCTTGACAGAGATTGCCCGAATTACCTCTAATAAGCGAGAACAGCCTGAACTAGCTGCAATTAGGCGAATAACGTTGGATCTATTCTCTGTTTTTAAGAGCGATCCCAACCACCTTAGATATACTTATACCCACCTTGCCCAGTGCATAAGCGGGTTAAATGAACTTGCAAACAGGTCTTTTGCTGCTGTCACAGGCATTTTATATGCGGTGGAGGCTATAAAAAAGTATGTTGCAGAGCTTTCTACCCTAGCTGAATTATCTATAAGCACAAAATCTGAAACATTGTCTCTGTGTATAGACGGCTTTATTGAACGTGTTGAAAAGCTCCGTTGGCTATTTCTAATCTATCCCGCCGAAAGCGTTAAGCACGGACGCCTAGTAAACGATATGCTCTCCTCTCTAACCGATAAATTGCAGATACATGCCAAAATGCGTGAATACAGCGTAACAAATTCTGAAAATAACTCCAAGCATCTTATAGATAAAACTGAAGTTGCTGTAAATGAGATGAATACAGCATTAGATATGGTATTAAAGAATATCCTTGAACGCGATCTGCTGAAAGCTGATTCAGAGCTTGATGCTTTAAGGCAGGATCTGCGTCTTAGAGGGTTATATTGATTATATAAATGTTCAAGGAAAGATTGAAGTATTTTTTGATGCTCATTGCTCCCGCTCTTTTGTTTTTATCCTTTAAGATATATTTATACCATAGTTTCATTATAACTGCATTTTCCCTAAACTCATTAATTATTCTGGCGCTCTCGCCCATTGCAGAAGAGCTTTTTTTTAGAGGGGTGCTCTTAGAGTTTCTCCTTCAGAAAAGGTTAAAAAGTTTAACTGCCAATATATTAGTATCTCTTCTATTCACAGTGCTTCACCTTGTTATAAGAGATGACCTCTTCTACGGATTGGTTTTTTTTCCTTCTCTTATTTTAGGATGGCATTATTGTAAATTTAGGGCGATGCTCCCTGTTGTTATAGCCCACTCAGCTTATAATTTCAGCATATATTAAAATATCCTTTGCATTTTTTCGGCGTAAAGTTATCTTAAATAAAAAATAATTCCTCTAATAATACGTCTACGTTCTTAACGAGGTGCTGATCTATGAAAAAGATTGTTGCTGTTATACTTTTTATTTTGCTATGCGCGGGGCTTACAGGTTCAAAGCTCTACACCAACAAACTTATAATTGAAGAAAAAACCAACCTAAAAGGCGATGTTGAAAGTTTCCCTGTATATGCACAAGAGGCGGCGTTGCGCCTTTATTCTGAAAATATTATCTTTGACGGCGTTCTAAAAGCGGATGAAGAGGTTTCCATCCACTCTGAAAAGATGGGGATTGTTGTAAAAAAATACAAAAAAGCAGGGGATGCCGTAAAAAAAGGCGATCTAATAGCTTTAATCGATAATTCCCTTGAAAAAGAGCTTTTGCGCATATCTGAATTAAACCTTAAAACAGCGGGGAATGAGCTTGAGAGGGCAAAGAAGCTGCTAAGTGCTGGCAGCATATCCCCCGCTAAATATGAAGCTGCGTTAGTTGCCTACCACCAAGCCCAAGCCTCCACAGCGGAGTTGAAAAAACAGGTGGAACGCTCCTATATCCGTTCCCCCTTAAACGGCGTCATCGATGCCGACTATTTTGAAGAAGGCGCCCTCTTGAACATCGGTTCTCCTGCAGCAGATATTGTTTCAACTGCAGGGCTTAAAATGCTTGCTAAGGTGAGTGAAGAAGAGGTAATCAAGCTGAAAATCGGCGATAGGGTTGAAATGTATGCAGATGTGCTCCCAAACCTTCGATTTAGCGGCAAAATATCCCGCATAGGCACAAATGCCAATACCTCTTTTAACTATACTATTGAAATATCTGTTGACAACCCTTCAGAGCTTTATAAAAAAGGCGGTATAAAACCTGGTATGTACGCAAAAGCTGCTATAAAGACATATGAGGCGAACCACCTTATGGTGTCCAAATCCGCCCTTGTAAATCAAGCGGGGGAGAACATAGTCTATATTTTAGAGGGCGATAAAGCTATCTCCCGCTCCGTTCAGACCGGTAGGCGCGACGACCTCTTTGTTGAGATAACAGGAGGGTTAGATATGGGGGAGTTGGTTATAACCAGCGGACAGATAAATCTTAAAGATGGAATTAACGCACACAGGGCAACTCAATGAATTTTATTAAATTCGCCATAATCCGCCCTACTGCGGTTGCTGTTCTCTTTATTATATTGGTGGTGTTTGGAATATTCTCTTTTACAGCTTTGAAGCAAGAACTTGTTCCGCCGATGGATTTCCCGTTTCTCTTCGTATCCGCCGTCTATCCAGGCGCAAATGCAACGGAGGTGGAGACCTCTGTTACAAAAAAGTTGGAGGATGCAGTCAGCTCACTTGAAGGGATAAAGAATATCATCTCCCGCTCTCAAGAGAATTTGGCGATAGTGTTCATTGAATTCCAGTTTGGGCAAGACACCACTTACGCCCTTATTAACGCTAATCAGAAGATATCCGCCATAAAGAGCGCTCTCCCCGACAGTGTAGAAGAGCCCACTGTCGCCACCTTTAATAT
>JAISNW010000254.1 GCA_031276055.1 Deferribacteraceae bacterium
TTCATAACCGCATCCGCTTAGTTCTGTTTGATCACGGCTTGAGCGTTGAGCACCTTGCAGAGAGCGTTGCCTCAATAGGCGGGAAGCTGGATCACACCATTACGGTATCATCTGTTCCAAAGGAGAAGCTGCGCTCTTTAGAGGCGGAGATATTCAACCTTTTCAACTTAAACCGCTTGCATACAACTGTATACCCCAATAGAGTGCGCGGGGAGAATACAGAGTTTATTGTAAATATCTTTTTTATTATCTTGGAATACCCTGATGATAATATCTCTCAACGGATGCCTCCTCAGAAAGATATTTACCCTTTTGGCGTTCAATATCCGCCGCATGGCAGCGGTTCAATCTCCCTTTTAATTGACGATGCGGGGATGAACCTAGCTCTAGCCGACCGCCTTACAAAGTTAAATATCCCATTCACCGTTGCGATAATCCCCCACACCACATATGCCAGGCAGACTGCGGAACTTGTGCGAAGTAGAGGGAAAGGGGTATTCCTCCACTTTCCTATGCAGCCTGACGGCTACCCTAGCGTTGATCCTGGAGAAGGGGCGGTGTTTGTTGATATGCCGCAAGCTGTAATTGAGGCGGTCACCGATAGCAATGCGGCAAATATTGGAAAGATTGACGGAGCAAATAACCATATGGGCAGCACCATGACCGCAGATGAAGAGAAGATCCGCCAAGTGCTTATCGCCCTTTCCAAATATACAGATACTTTTGTTGATTCTAAAACATCCCCTAACACCGCCGCCTATAGAGTTTGCAGAGAGTTAGGGCTGAAATGCGCGCAGAATCAACGGTTTTTAGACAATGAAAATGACCATGTCTACATTACAAAAAAACTTTATGAAGCCTTTACAGCAGCAGACAAAACCGAACCTATGGTTGTTATAGGGCATCTGCGGCTTAATACTGTTGATGTATTGGAAACTGTTGTACCTGAACTTCTGGCGCGGGGGTATAGATTTATACCGATGAGCGCTATCGTTCAATAAGTGAAAAAACGTTATATCCTTCCAGTTTTCCTACCCTTTGCGGGCTGTATTAATAGGTGCGTTTACTGCGATCAAGAGGCTCTCACCGGCTATACATCCGACGCCTTCCTGCAAAGCGCTGAAAAGCAGATAACTGAATGGAAAGCCCGGCGCAGCAGTTGGGATGAGATCGCTTTTTTCGGCGGAACGTTTGCACGGTTGGACATCTCTATCAGGCGCGCATTATATCTGATGGCAGCCCCGCTTCCTGTAAGAATTTCCACCTGTCCAAGCAGTGTGGACGCAGAGTTTATTAATGAAGTTGAAGAAAATATCGATGTTATTGAATTAGGGGTGCAGAGCCTCTCTGATGAGGCGCTGGCGCTAAATGGGCGCGATTACACAGCAGACGTTGTTATATCGCTTTTAAGAGAGCTAAATAACTTTCATGTCAAAACAGCTGTTCAATTCATGACAGGGCTTTATGGGGAGACAAGGGCGCTTTTTAAGGAGAGTTGTGAAAAGATAGAGGATATAAAAGCAGATTTTGCGAGAATCTATCCGATGTTGGTTTTACCGGGCGCTCCTATTGCAAAGGTGAATTTTACCCCGCTTGAAGCTGTTGAATCGCTTTTGCGCTCTACATGGCTCTTTATCCGCCTTAATGCGATGAATATTAAAGTGATTAGAATCTCACTTCCGCAAGGTTTCGGCGGCTATTCAGGGTTTTACCACCATGCCTACGGCGATCTAGTTAAAACTATCGCCTGTTATGCCGGCTTCCTGAAGGGTAATGGAGGAATAGATGGATATAACGGCTATAGGGGGGCGCTGAAAAAGATAGGAGCCAACAAGGGTGTAGGTGGATTTGTAGAAATATCTAAAAATATTGTAAATTCATATTCCTTTGATGAATGGTTTAAGGATAACAGACTGCCTCACTTTGTGGAGCTTTTATGCGAATAACGGGCGGTTCATTAAAAAATCTAAAGATTTTGCCCCCTAAAAATGCTTTACGTCCTACCACAGATAAAGTCCGCTCTGCTCTTTTTTCGACATTAGGCGGGGTTGAGGGGGCGGTATTTTTTGATCTCTTTGCAGGAACGGGGGCGGTAGGGATTGAGGCTTTAAGCCGCGGGGCAAAAAGCGCCGCCTTTCTTGATATTGATGCAAGCTCTTTAGAGAAGAACCTCCGCAGCCTCCCTACTGATTTTAAGTATAAAGTTATAAAGTCTGATTTTTTTCAAGCTAAAAAAAAGCTGGAAGGTTATATCTTCGATATAGTTTACATCGATCCCCCATACGGAGCTTTTCCCGCTGATAAGGTTCTCATCCAATTAAAAGCCTATCTATCAGATAATGCAGTAATTGTATATGAACAATCATCTAAAACCGCCTTCGCTGCTCCAACAGATTTTTCTATTGTAAAACAGCGGGTATATGGAGATACGATATTACGTTATATTAGGTTGTCTAACCCGCACAGTGCGTAATCGGAAGTCAGACTCACTTCACCCTTGCGCCTTCCGATTGTGTGCCGGCACACAATCGGAAGAATGCGGACGGGGTAGTCAAGGGGGAGCAGCCACCCTTTAATCTTTATCTAACTTATATTTGCACTGCTCTCCCAGAGCCCGTGAATATTGCAGTAAGAGAGGGCGGTTAGTTTGCCGCCGGCCTGTAGTTTAACAGTAAAAATAGCGGCAGGTTCTGTAACGACAGAGCCTTTAGCGGCGCTGTCAGCGGATTGTCCGTGAGCTGAAAAATCGACCTTTCCAAGTTCAAACACCTTGCCGTCATCCGTTTTCAGATACAGAGATATCCATGCAATAAAGTGTTCTGTAGTATTAGGGTGAGAAATCTCTTTCCCAACAGATACAGAAATGTTGTAAAGCCCTTCTTTTGCTTGGTCTACCGTAATAACGGGCACATGCTTTTCACTCTTAAAATCAGCAGTTTTTGTTAATTCTGAAATAGACATATTCTTTCCTCCGAAACTAATATAACACAGAATATAACACAAATTTGGTATTATTTCCATTTCATCTTTGCCTAGTTTATTTTATGTCAGGAAAATAGCGGAAGCATAATTTTATGAGCACCCGTGATGTTTGTGGAGTAAAAATATTCGCAAGAGAGCTAAGGTTCTTGCTCGCAAGCTCGCAAATGCGGCGATTAAACTGCTCTTAGATAATATATTGCAGCAGCTATTAGAACAACCACAAAGATAACAGCCTTGACAGCAAAGGGGAGGATGCCCCTGCGATTTACGGTGTAGAATAAGCCTGTGCCGGTAAGCCCCACTGTCGCCCTCTCTCCTTTATTTCCTAAGGTTAGCTTAGCTCCTTTGGGACCTAAAGAGGTTGAAACTCCAGTTTTGCTGATATTTAAGGTTACACCGGGTAAAATTTTAATCCGCCTAAAAAATCTAAACCCCACTTTACCACCCTCCTTATCTTATAAAAAGCTGCTAAACACTTATTGAGTTAAAGCCTTTCCACAACCACCTTTTCAACTTCTACCCTCTTTTCTTCCACAAAGATATTGTATTGCGGGTAGTAGTCAAAATAGCAGGTATAGACGCTCTTTCCGAAGTTGTTTTTAAGGCATATTAGCTCCATCTTTCTAGGAACGAGCGACTTTGCAGAAAAAAAGCGTTCCCGCGCATCTATCTTGCTCTGCGCCTTTTCCGTCTCCCTAGCGGCTTGTATCTGCAAACCCCATATCACATCAGCGGTGTATTCTATCCCACCGGAGTTTAAGAAACTGTCAAAATCTATATGGCGGAAGTAACTGTCTGTATCGATATTTGAAACAGCAACAATGGTTAAATGCTCTTTCTGCTGAAGGTTTTTAAGAGAGTGAAGGTTCAGGTGGTTATTAGAGAGGTGGGCGGTATGTTTAGGCGGCAGGTGTTGAATATTGTCCACTATTACAACGGGGTGGATATTGTTGTCAACAATATATGAACGGACAATCTCTGTTATCCTGTCCATAGTAAGCTCCTCACTGTTATCAAATATGCTGATTCTATCTGCAATCATCGCTGTATAGCTGTCAAGGGCTGCTTGAACCTCTTGTGAAGGGGTTTTCAACATCCATATTTCAGGCTCAGTAAGCCCATTGCGCCCCCCATTTTTCCGAGCTATGAGGCGGCATATGCTCTTTACGGTAAGTTCAAATTTGCTCTGGATGAGGGAAAAATAGAGAACGTGCGCTCCGCGTTCAGCAAGATTATCAGACAATTGATGAATAAAGGTTGTCTTTCCCATACTGCTTGCAGCGCCTAATACATAAAGACCCGGATATAACATGCCGCACTCGGCGTCAAGATTGGGAAAACCTGTTTTTCTATTGCCGATGTTGGAATACTGGGAGAGATCTGTTAAAAAGATATTTTTAATATAACTTATAAGCGAATTAGGTTTAGAGAGGATATTTAAGGAAGATAGAGCCTCCGTCTGGGGTGCAGATGGTTCTGTTGGGGTAAACAGCGCCGAAGGCTCTTGGGTTGGGGCATTATCCGTTTTGGCAATCTGCTCAAACGATTTCTGAAATGGATGCTGCGCAGGTTCAGCAGCTTTCTGAAAAGGGTTCTGCGCCTGCTCAGCAGCTTTTGGAAAAGGGTATTGTGTTGGTTCAATTATAGGCTTTTGAAAAGGGCTCTGTGCAGGTTCAGCAGCAGCTTTCTGAAAGGGGTTCTGCGCCTGCTCAGCAGCTTTTGGAAAAGGGTATTGCGTTGGTTCAATTATAGGTTTTTGAAAAGGGTTTTGTGCAGGTTCAGCAGCTTTCTGAAAAGGATTCTGCGCCTGCTCTGCAGCTTTTGGAAAAGGGTATTGCGTTGGTTCAATTATAGGTTTTTGAAAAGGGTTTTGCGTCTGCTCTGCTGCATCTTCGTTTCTTTTGAAAGGATAGTCCATATTGCTGATACCTGCCTATCTATGTCTAGTAACCTTAAATCTCTCTAAGGCATAACTCTCATCTGGGAGAATCCCTCCCTTTTTCTTTGCTATATCCACCTGTTCAGAAGGGGTGTTTACCCCCTCTAAATCGGGAAGTAAAACCCCTCTCTTCACGCCTGAACTTACAATAATACCATAAATTTTAACATCAAGCTCTTCGAAAGAGGCGGGCTCCGGCGCCTCCAGAACATCTACACTGTAAGATAGAGTGGAGAGCTCCTCCGCCTTCACAGGAGGAAAACGAGGATCTTGCAAAACAGCCGCTTCTGCAAACCTTATAATCTCTTGAACTATATTATCGCAGGTAGGCGATATTGAGCCTATACATCCGCGCAGCTCACCGTTTTTCTTACAAGATACAAAAACAGCTTTACGAAGCGCTGCATCTTTATCCAACAACTCTTTAGGCGGTTTAAGAGATCTCCCAGTATTAATGATATGTTCAGCGGCTAAACGGGCGAGGGCGGCATAAGGGCTGGCTTCGGCGTGCTCTTTTTTTACCCTCTGCGACTGTTCAGCTTGAAATTGTCCACCAAAATTGCGCTTATCATCTCTACCTGTTATCTGAAAGGCGCATGCCCCATAGCCGACGCCGAAAGGTCCTTCATATGAGAGAAAGCGGGGCTCAACGCCTTTCTTGTCAAGAGCTCCCGCCATTATAAGAAAAGAACGGAGTCCGCACTCCCCTGCGGCGCGGGATAGAGCAGGATCAATATTCATAAGAGCAAGAAAGTCAGCGTTGCGAAGGGCGTTCATGGTTAGCCTATCAAACTCTTCCCCTTCTGGAGCATAACCGTAATGGCTGTTTTTAAGTTTATGGGAGAGATCGCCGCTAGCTATAATAACTGTTCTGCGGGAGAGTTTTTCCGCCGCAATCCCAATGAGAGAGCCAAATTGATAATGTTCAAGGCAGGAAAGCCCAGAAAGCCCGATGCGCACAAGCATATAGTCCTTATATTCTCTGTCTATATAGTAAAGAGGAACCATTACGCCGTGATCTAACGCCTTTTCCCGCTCGTGCTTATCTCCAGCGGGCAACATGTTAGTTTCAGCAAGAGCTGATAACTCTCTTACAAAATCTACGTCGTATAGAACATTAAAAGATACATCTTCAGCGCCGAAAGATGAAAAATCTCCGCTAGCCGATGTCGAAGGCGATATATGTATATAGTCATAATATGCTGTTGCGTGGGGGGATATAAAAACTATCGTTTCGGGTGCGAGGGCTCTGATCTCAGCTGCGGTCTGAATATATGAGGCTATAGTGTCTTTTATCTCTAATTCCCCTCCTTTGCCTACCTCAGGCACAGCTAAGGGCGGGTGCGGAAGGACATATGCAACTAGAAGCATCTTACTTGCCCATAGAATCAAGAAATTCTTGATTGGTTTTAGTGCCTTTCATCTTCTCAAGGAGAAATTCCATAGCATCAACACTGTTCATATTGGAGAGGAAGCGGCGGAGAATCCAAACTTTATTCTGTTCTTCTTTGGTCAACAAGAGTTCTTCCCGTCTAGTGCCTGATACATTTACATCTATAGCAGGAAAGGTGCGGCGTTCAACAAGGCGGCGGTCGAGGTGGAGCTCCATATTGCCTGTGCCCTTAAATTCCTCAAATATAACCTTATCCATGTTAGAACCTGTATCAACAAGGGCTGTAGCGACAATGCTTAAACTCCCGCCATCTTCAATATTTCTAGCCGCCCCGAAAAACCTCTTAGGCTTATGCAGAGCGTTGGCGTCTACACCGCCTGAAAGAACTTTTCCGCTAGGGGGTTCTATAGAGTTGTATGCACGGGCAAGGCGGGTTATGCTGTCTAAAAGGATGACAACATCTTTGCCGTGTTCCACCATCCTCTTTGCTTTGTTTAGAACCATCTCTGAAACCTGAACATGTCGATACGCAGGTTCATCAAAGGTGGAGCTTATCACCTCTGCCTGCACTGAGCGCTGCATATCTGTAACCTCTTCAGGCCGTTCATCTATAAGGAGAATAATAAGGAAAACTTCAGGATGGTTTTTAGTAATGCTGTTGGCTATAGACTTTAACAGCATAGTTTTACCTGTTTTAGGCGGGGCTACTATCAACCCCCTCTGCCCTTTGCCTACAGGGGCTAGGAGATTCATGCACCTTGTATCGTAATGGGTAGGGAACGCTTCTAGATTCAAACGCTCATCAGGAAAGAGGGGGGTAAGGTTTTCAAAGAGTTTTTTCAAGCGCGGCGGGGGATCGCTGTTTATAGCTTCCACTTTTAATATGGCGAAATATTTTTCACCCTCCCTAGGAGGGCGTATCTCACCTGCCACCGTATCCCCGTTTCTAAGCCCGAAACGTCTTATTTGCGCAGGCGATACATAAATATCATCTGGACCTGGCAGGTAGTTAAAATCAGTGGAGCGTAAAAAACCAAAGCCATCAGGGAGGATTTCTAGGACGCCCTGTCCGTAAATCTGCCCTCCCGTGTTGCTAGTCGCCTTCAGTATCTCAAACATCAGTTCCTGCCGCAATAGACTAGCGGCATTTTCAATCTCTAGATCAGAACCGATCCCTATTAGATCCTCAAGCGGGATTTTTTTCAATTCAGTAAGATTCACCCTAAAAAACTCCTTTGGAAGTGATGATTATTAGTTGTTAGTAAATTATGCATAAATACCAAGATTTATCTGAATTCAAGGATTCAAGTATGAGCAGAGGATAAAGAGAAACTCAATATTTGTCAAATAAAAAATCTCCTTATTTGCAAATTAGGTGAACAACAGCTTTTAACAAACGGAATACAACGCCGCTCTCACCAGATTTTATAAAGGTATTGGGCGGGTTTGCCTGACGCTAGATTGCAGTTGTCGAAATAGTCGCCGGGTGATTGAGAACCCTTAAAGAGCCTTCCGTTGCCTCCTAAAGAGCGGTTATCGTCTAAGGAAACTTCTATTGTGCAGTAAAGCAGACCGTCCATGTAGACAGATTGATTATCTGCTGAATCAGCTGTGGCGACGCAGACATTTGCTAAAAGAAGGTTGGCGTTGGACTGTGGAATGTCCCAAGAATAGTTGTCAACCCC
>JAISNW010000069.1 GCA_031276055.1 Deferribacteraceae bacterium
TTTAATCCTAGAAAAATCTGTAACCCACCAGCCTTCCGACGGGTGACTCTTATCATAGTGAACGTAGATTAGCTCGCTCTTGCCGCAAGCATCCACCAATTTTGCCAACTTCCCCACCGAGAAGAAATCGATGCAGGTGCTGCCGCCCCTCGGGCGGTTCGCACTAAGGTCATAATCCACAAATAGCGGGTAATAATCAATATGCGGCAGATCTACCCGCTCATGATATTTAACTATCGGCATCTTTACACCTCCGACCAAAATTGCTTGTGCGCACCCTATCAAGCAGACCGTTTACAAAAACTGCACTCTTTTCATCATCAAAAGCGCAGGCTAGATTCACATAATCTGTTAAAATCGCAAAATGCGGGGTATCGGTTTCAAAAAATTCATAGACTGCCAGTCTAAAGATATTTTTCACTGTGCAGCTAAGCCTATCAAAGCTCCAATCTTCTTTTAAGAATTCAGCAATAATAGGATCGCTTTCGCTTATCTTAGCATAAGCCCCCAAAAAAAGCTCCTTTGCATATGTAAAAGCGCTAGCTTCTTCTTCAATCTCATCTTGGAAGATAAGCCAAAAGGCATCTAAAACAGCAGTAGGCTCATCCCCTGTTATATCAGCCTGATACATCAACTGAACCGCCATCTGGCGTGCTTTACTGCGAAGAGAGTGCATTTACGTTTACTTTAATAAGTTTACCATCTCTATAGCAGATAGGGCGGCTGACTCCCCCCTATTCCCGCTTTTAGAACCTGCCCGTTCAAGGGCTTGCTCTATACTGTCTGTTGTGAGGATGCCGAATATAACAGGTATCCCTGTTTCAAGGGATATCTGCGCAACCCCCTTAGCCACCTCGTTTGCAACAAAATCAAAGTGCGGGGTGCTGCCTCGTATAACCGCACCAAGAGCGAGCAGCGCATCATATTTTTTTGAGAGGGCTGCTTGTTTGCACACCAGCGGTATCTCAAAAGCACCGGGGACTTTATATACTGTAATATCCTCTATAGACGCACCATGCCTGATAAAAGCATCAACAGCCCCTTCCACCAAATTTTTTGTGATAAGGTTGTTGAACCTCGAGGAGACGATGGCAAACTTTCTCCCCTTTGCATCAAAGTTCCCTTCAACTATATTGTATTTCATCTTATTCCCCCTCTTTTGAGAGCATGAGGGTATGCCCCATCTTCTCCTGCTTTGTATACATATATGAAAAGTTATCTCTAGTTATCCCTGTAATTAGAGGCAAGCTCTCTATCACAGAGAGCCCATAGCCCGACAAGGCGCTTATCTTAACAGGGTTATTGGTTAGAAGGCGCATCTTTTTTACCCCAAGTTTCGCGAGAACCTGAGCTCCAAAGCCGTAATCGCGCAGATCATCCTTAAAGCCCAGCTTTTTATTTGCCTCTACCGTATCATACCCCTCTTCTTGAAGTTTATAAGCCTTTATCTTGTTTACAAGCCCTATTCCGCGCCCCTCTTGAGAGAGGTATAGGATAACTCCGCGCCCAGCCTCTTCTACCATGCGCATAGCGGTATGAAGCTGCGCGCCGCAATCGCAGCGTTTAGAGCCGAATACCTCGCCTGTTATGCAGGCGGAGTGGACGCGCACAAGCACAGGCTCTCCGTCCGCAACATCCCCTTTCACTAGGGCGACAGCCTCTTGATCATCGGCTATGCTGTGAAAAGCCAGTATCCTGAACTCTCCATCATAGGTGGGTAGAGACGCCGACGCTGCTTCTTCGGCTATCGGATCATTTTTTAGGCGGTATGCTATAAGATCGGCGATAGTGAGGATGCGCAGTTCAAACTTTTTTGCAAACTCTTCTAATTGCGGCATACGCGCCATTGTGCCGTCATCGTTCATTACCTCGCATATGACGCCCGCAGGGTTAAGCCCTGCTAGGCGCGCTAAATCCACAGAGCCTTCGGTCTGCCCTGCACGTATTAAAACCCCGCCCCGTCTAGCGCGGATGGGGAATATATGCCCTGGTATAGCTAGATCATCCGCCCCTTTTGACGGATCTACCGCCACCTTTATCGTTTGAGCGCGATCCGCCGCAGATATTCCCGTAGTCACTCCGTCTTTGGCTTCTATGGAGAGGGTAAACGCTGTTCCATAACGGCTCTTATTGGCTTCTTCGCTCATCATAAGGGGGAGTTTAAGCTCATTGCAGCGTTCAGAGGTAAGGGTAAGGCATATCAAACCTCTAGCGTATTTCGCCATAAAATTAATAGCATCAGGGGTTATAAACTCCGCTGCTATGGTGAGGTCGCCTTCATTCTCCCTATCTTCATCATCAACTAAGATGATCATCTTCCCCTTTTTTATCTCTTCAATGGCTTCTTCAACAGTCGCCCTGTATTTGCTCATCCTTTCAGCTCCGACAATAGGTTTAATATATTTTTTTCGCTCTCTCCAACGCTTGCAAGGCGGCAGATATAGCGCGCTATAATATCGACTTCTATATTTACAAGATCGCCCGCGCGGATGTTTGATAGGTTCGTCGCCTCTCTTGTATGCGGGATAACCGCCGCCGAAAAGGAATCTTCAGTGAGAGCGGATACTGTAAGGCTTACCCCGTCAACAGCTATAGAACCTTTTTCGGCAATATATTTGCGGATGCCGCTCGGGGCGGCTATAGTGAGAATCCCATCTTTAGAGAAATAAACCACCTTTGCCGCCGCATCCACATGCCCTTGCACAATATGCCCGCCTAGACGGGTCGATAAGGTTAGAGCCCTCTCTATATTTACCTTTGCGCCGACTTTTAATATCTTAAATGTTGAACGTTGAAAGGTTTCAGCGGAGATAAACGCATCAAAGTGTGAGGGAGAATATGATGCGACTGTAAGACAAACCCCATTAACTGCTATAGAATCTCCAATGGACAAGCCGCTCGTCGCCTTGCTTGCACCTATACAAACAGCCCCTGACGGCGAAAGTTTTCTGATAACTCCCAACTCTTCAATAATACCTGTAAACATCCTCTATGTATAGCATACCAATTTAGAGTTATCAAGGTTAAATGCCGACTGTTAGAGAGCGTTTCTCAGCTAATGCCCTACGCCTTTTTTATCATCGTAATGGCGGCGGCGTCTGCTTGCGGCGGGACGTTCACCGTTTTATAGTTGGTGTAGGTGACATACCCAGGGGGGCTTGCGGGCGGTTTTTTCACATATCGGCGCAAGGCGTAATCAACTTCCACGCTCTTTTCCCCGCTATGCTTGCTGAAATGGGCTACTAACCCTGCTGCATAGATGATTAGCTCCTCACTGGCCTTTCCCCCTGCTGTGCGTATTATAGCGTGGGCTGACGGTATATTATGAGCGTGCAGCCAGATGTCGCTCGGTTTTGCAAAACGAAAAACCAGCCTATAGTTAGCTGCACTGTTTTTGCCTATATAAATATCGGCATCGGCATATTTAACGCGGATAAATTCCTTCTGAGATACGGCGTTTACAGCGCCTCTATCTCTATTTATAAGTTGAAAGAGCTCTTTTAGATCTGCTGTGGAGGCGCTTTCAATAAAGCTCAACTGTTCTCTGGCAGACATAATCAGTTGTTCAATATCTGCTAAACGTCTTTGTAAGTGCGGGATCGAACGTCTTAACTTGCCCGCCTTCTTAAAGAGCCGCTGCATATATTTTAGCGGCGCTTCCTCTGAATCATAGCGATACTCTTTTATCTCTTCGCCGACTGGAGAGTAGTGGATTAGCTTATACACCCCCTGCCCGTTTATATTATGGATATTCCCTTTAATAAGCTCCGCTTCCTCCTGAACTTTCTGCCAACCCTCTGCAATGGATAGTTCAAGCATTATCTTTTTCATAGCGCTCTCATAATGCTGCGCTCCTTTCATATAGAAGTTCTTCAGCTTTTCAGATATATGGCTTTCACTCCCTGGTTCTCTATCTTTTGCCCTTAAAGTAAGTTCATCAAAGCCGATCTCTTCAAACGAGAAGGCGGCATCTTGAAAGGGGAATATCCTTTTTGCACTATCACGGTAAAAAGCGCTGCTCTCCAGCTCTCTATTCAGATATTCAAGAGCTTTATCAAAACCGATGCTCAAAGATAGGTTGTCGGCAATCTTGGCGGTGGGCGGGTAAAAACCGATATATTCTAAAAAAGAGATATTAGCGCTCGGAGCGGGTTTACTTAAAGAGTATATCTTGTTGAGTTTAGGGGGGGTATAAATCTTGCCCACCCCAATATCTCTATTGGAATCTATACTCTTTACCGTGAGGTTAAAGAGGATCATCCCTTCAGCGTTCAAGACAAAGGCGTTGGCATGTTTCCCCATAGGCTCTAAAACTATAGTGAAATTCTCTAACTTTCCGCTCGGTTTTCTCTTACTAAGTCGGATATAACCTAAACTGTCATAACTTCTCCCATCTACAACGTCTACAATTGAGCCTGTTAGAGCTTTCAATGCGCCATCCGCCTTCCCGATGGCTGCGGATGCTTTTATTAGAGCAGGTTCAGCCGCGGCGGAAAAAGCGATGACATCCGCCCGCCCCCCTTTATAGAGGGAAAGGTATAAGGCGCTGCCTTGCGCTGATAGGCGGTTCAGAGCTGCACCTTTATATCTAGTATTTAATAACCTTAAAATTTTATGAAATGTCAAACCATCCATGGATTATCAGCCTTTGATTACTATAATTGCATAGAGCAATTTCGTCAACGGCTAATACAAGTCGACAAAAAATCATAAAAATAATATAGCGCTGCAGAATAAAATACTGTATAGGTGCATGGTAATTAGGAGTTAAACAGATGAAAGAAAAGGGCGCTTTGAATGGGGTGGTAAATCTTTTTAAGGAGAAAGGGATCACCTCTTTTCAAGCTGCATCCCGCCTAAGAAAACTCTTCAATGTTGATAAGTGCGGGCATACGGGCACGCTTGATCCTCTAGCAGAAGGGGTGCTGCCTATCTGCATCGGTTTTGCCACCCGCTTTGCTGAGCAGATTTCGGGCGGAGTAAAGCAATATTCAGCAACCTTTAGACTAGGGACGAGT
>JAISNW010000093.1 GCA_031276055.1 Deferribacteraceae bacterium
CATCGATTTTCGCGATACTCCAACAAGGATGGGATAGTTAAGACTACACAATTCAGAGAGATATTTCAATATACTGTATTGAACCTGATAACTTTTCCCAAAACCAAAGCCAGGATCTATTACTATAGAACTTCTATCCACCCCGGCTTTAAGCGCCCTCTCTGCCGCATTGCAGAGGGCGCTTTTTACATGCTCAATAGCGCGGCAGGCAGCATCAGGGGCGCTGAGGTTATCCATTAAGACCGCAGCCGCCCTATATTCAGCGCATATATCAGCCATATTAGGCGCTTGCAAGGCGTTCTGATCGTTAATCATATCCGCCCCTGCCTCAAGAGCTTTTCTTGCTGCAGTAGGGGTGGAAGTATCCACTGAGATGAAACCGCCGTAACTTTCAGCTATCTTAACCCCAATCTCCACTGCAGGCAGAATCCGCTTTTCTTCCTCATCTATCTCAACTGGGGTATAGCCCGGTCTTGTGGAGACGCCGCCGATGTCAACAATTTTGCCCCCCTCGTCAAAGATCTCTTTTATGCGCCCCTCCACTTCAGCAGGGGTTTTGTAAACGCCGCCGTCGCTGAAGGAATCAGGGGTGGCATTTAATATCCCCATAACAACGCCGTCTTTCAACGGAAGCCGCCTTCCCCTAAGGGCAAGCGTAAATGGAGTTTCGCCGTCTCTACTCTTATTTACAGCGCGTTCAAGCTCCAAAGCGATATCCGCAAAGACGCCGCCCTGCTTTTTTAGACGTTCAGATAATATCCCCACCCCCCGCACGCTGCCTATTATGATAATCCCGCTCTCTTCTACAGAACAGTTTGCAGCGCCGAAATGCACGGCGGCATCGATGCCTGAGGCTATCGCCTCCTGTTTAATAATATTTGCGACATATGGACGGTGCGGGGCAATTTTAAGCGATAGAGGCGCCCCCTTCTCCCACATCCTTTTAGCGCAAGGATCAGCCCCTATAGAGCATATCTCATCCTCTAGGCGCTCTTTTTCGGCGGTTAATCTTGTTACAAGCACCTTAAACCCCTATTTTAGATGGGCGATGTTTGCAGAGCAGCCTCTGAAACAGCTTTTTGAGCGGCAATATTTTCCGCCGCGGCTTTTTTCCACTTTTCATCGGCGTATCTATCTATGAGCTCTTTTATCTCCTCGTTGTTTATAGTCTCTTTCTCTAAGAGGCGCTCCGTCATCTTTTCTAAAAGGAGGGAGTTCTCTTTTAAGATAGCAAGTGCGTTCTGGTAGCACTCTTCAACAATTTTGCGCATCTCTTTATCTATGAGGATGGCGGTTTCCTCTGAAAACTCTCTGCTCACGGTAAAATCGCGCCCTAAGAAAACAGAATCGCTCTTGTTGTAAGAGAGGGGTCCTAGCTTCTCACTCATCCCATAAGCTGTAACCATATTGCGCGCTATAGCGGTGGCGTGTTTAATATCGCTCGCGGCTCCTGAGGTGAAGTGGTTGAAAACCATACTCTCTGCCGCCCTCCCCCCCATACTCACAGTTATTAGAGTTGAAAGGTAGCTTTTAGAATATGTGTGCCGATCATCGTTAGGCAGGGAGATAGTAACCCCTAACGCCATCCCTCTAGGAATTATAGATACTTTATGGATCGGATCGCTCTCTTTGAGCATCTTTGCCACAATGGCATGTCCAGATTCATGATAGGCGGTGACCTTTTTCTGATCCTCGCTTATGCTCATGCTGCGGCGTTCTTTGCCCATCATAACTTTATCTTTGGCTTCCTCTATATCGGAGTTGTCTATCCTCTCCTTATTTTTACGCGCTGCTATAAGAGCAGCTTCGTTTACTAGGTTGGCAAGCTCCGCTCCCGCAAAGCCAGGTGTGCCTTTAGCAAGCGCCAAAAGGTCAACGTCTTTTGCTAATGGGGTCTTCTCTGTATGAACCTTCAAAATTGCAAGCCGCCCTTGAAGATCAGGCACCGGCACCACCACCTGCCGATCAAAACGACCAGGTCTTAAAAGGGCGGGGTCTAAAACA
Organism: Deferribacteraceae bacterium; assembly: GCA_031276055.1. Lineage (GTDB taxonomy): Bacteria > Chrysiogenota > Deferribacteres > Deferribacterales > JAISNW01 > JAISNW01. Next base: position 2,005 of record JAISNW010000093.1, read on the forward strand.
TCCGGTCGGTTGGTGGCGGCTATTAAGATTACCCCTTCGGAAGATTCAAAACCGTCCATCTCAACTAAGAGGGCGTTTAATGTCTGCTCCCTCTCATCGTGCCCTCCCCCTAAACCAGCGCCGCGATGGCGCCCTACGGCGTCTATCTCGTCCATGAAGATAATGCAAGGGGCGGATTTCTTCCCCTGCTCAAAGAGGTCTCTAACCCTTGCAGCGCCTACCCCTACAAACATCTCTACAAAGTCTGAACCGCTTATAGAGAAGAAGGCGACCCCCGCTTCCCCTGCCACAGCTTTGGCAAGCAGTGTTTTACCTGTGCCAGGAGAGCCCACCAAGAGCACCCCTTTAGGAATCTTCCCGCCTAATCTCTGAAACTTCTGTGGGTCTTTCAAAAATTCTATAATCTCTTGCAGCTCTTCTTTTGCCTCTTCAACGCCTGCCACATCCTTAAAAGTCACCTTGTGCTCATCTTGCACAAGTAGCTTTGCACGGCTCTTTCCAAAAGAGAACGCTTTATTGCCGCCGCCGCCCTGCATCTGCCTCATAAAAAAGATCCATATCCCTATTAAAACCACTATAGGAAGCCATGTCATGAGCACCGAAAGGTACCAAGGGGATGTGTCGGGCGGTTTAGCATATATCTTTACCTTATGCTCCGATAGGAGGGTGACTAATGTAGGATCGTCGGGAGAATATGTTTCAAACTGCCCCCCATTGCCTATAAATTCGCCTGTAATAGACTGCTCTTTTATCACAACTGTGGCTACATTGTTATTATTGACCTCCTGTATAAACTCCGAGTAAGAGATCTCCTTGCGCACCTTTTTGTCGGAGCTTACATAGTTAAAGAGCATCATCATTGACACAGCAATGATAAACATCAGCATTATGTTTTTGAACATCATATATCCTTAAATATTTAACGCTTTATAAATTCCTTTCAGATTTCTGAAATCTCCTGCATAGTCAAGCCCATAGCCCACCACAAATTCATCGGGGATCTGAAAACCGATATAATCAAGAGCCACCTCAACTTTGCGGCGGGAAGGTTTATCTAAGAGCACGCAAAATTTAAGGCTTAAAGGGCGGCGCATACTAAGCACGCGGGTTAGAAAAGCCAGTGTAACTCCTGTGTCGGCTATATCGTCAACAACCAGCAGATGTTTACCCTCTACAGATTCAAGAGAATCATACAGCAGCTTAACCTCTCCATTAGAGCAAGAGCTGTCCGCATAGCTTGAAAGAGCCATAAAAGCTATCTCTGTTTTAACCCCTGCCTGCCTTACAAGATCGGCTAGAAAGATAAAGCTCCCCTTTAAGATTCCCACAAATAGAAGGCTTTTGCCGCTGTAGTCGGCGGTTATATCGCCTGCGATCTGTTTAATGCGGGTTTTTATCTCCTCTTCACTGATTAGCTCTTCAATCTCTATCTTACTCATATTTATGGCAACTCTCTCAGCCTTATCTCAAAGGCGCTTTGCGCCTCTAGGTGTTCAACCCAGATAATTTCGTTGTTTTCCGCCGCAGCCAACGCCGCACGATCCCTTAATATAAGAGGAAGTTTAGCATCTGAAAAGAGTTTTTTTAACTTCT
>JAISNW010000103.1 GCA_031276055.1 Deferribacteraceae bacterium
CACCTCCTACTTTAGCAGTTATACTTGTAGGGGATGACCCTGCCAGTCAGGTGTATGTTGCAGGCAAGGCTAAAGCGGCGGCTGAAGTTGGGATAAACTCCATCCTTAGACATTTAAGCGCTAACGCCACAGAAAGCGCTATTATTCAAGAGGTGCAAGCCCTCAACGTTGATGATGCAGTTGACGCCATCCTTGTGCAGCTGCCTCTGCCTTCAGCTATAGATTCTTTCAACGTTTTAGCGGCAATCGATCCTAAAAAAGATGTTGACGGTTTCCACCCTATCAATGCGGGGCTGCTCTCAATAGGAAAGCCTGCTTTTATTCCATGCACCCCGAAAGGGATTATCCGCCTTCTATCTGAATACTCCGTTGAGATAAGCGGAAAACACGTTGTAGTTATAGGTAGGAGCAATATCGTGGGAAAACCGCTCTCTCAACTCTTGCTAGCGGCAAATGCTACTGTCACCGTCTGCCACTCTAAGACGCAAAATCTTCCTCAGACAGCAAAAAGCGCCGATATCTTGATTGCCGCTATAGGGCGTGCGCGTTTTGTAAATTCTGAATTTGTAAAAGATGGCGCCGTCTTAGTTGATGTGGGGATGAACCGAGTTGACGGAAAACTCTGCGGCGATCTTGATTTTGACAACGTATTTAAAGTAGCAAGTGCGATTACCCCCGTTCCTAAAGGGGTTGGTCCAATGACGATAGCCATGCTTTTGGAGAATAGCTGTGAGGCTTATGTTTCACGTAAAACATCGAGGGGATAAAACCTTATTAGCTGCGGCGTTTACCGACTATCTTTAGCTTACGTTCTACCTCAATTTCTGCGGCGCGCCTATGCTCTGGCTTTAGCTTTACAGTGAGAAGGATATTTTGCAAGATGTCCAGCCTCCCTGATTCGATGTGAACTATCTGGGAGCTTAAAGAGTTTTGTGTGAGCGCTCTTTTGATTATCAACTTTTCCTCTATATATTCTATAGGGGTGCGATCAGCGGCTCTTATAAAAAATTCATAATCCTCTAAGGTGCGTAAACTCTCATTAAAACCGCCCAAAGAAGAGAAGAAAGTTTTTTCAATCATAAATGAGGATGGGCTGATTCGGCACTTATCAAGCACTTTAGAGAAAATTTCACCGCCGTATCGAGCGTGTTTACGAGCCTGATTTATAAATCGATCCCCCTTAAACCAATATTCATCAGTGTGCGATGCCTTAAAAGCGCCCGACTGCATAATATCCACCTGATGAGCTAATTTATATGGGAGAAATAGATCATCAGAATCTAAAAAAGCAAGGAAGCGCCCCTTTGCAGCATCTGCTCCAACATTTCTAGCCTTTGAAACTCCTGAATTCTCTTTTAAGGCGATTAGTTTTATAATGGGGGCGTATGGTTCAAGCGATCTTTGGATAGGTTCATCGGATGCATCATCAACCACTATAATTTCAAAAGCAGGCGCTCTTTTCTGCCGCATTAGTGATTCAACAGCGTCTTTAACTTCCCAAAAACGGTTATATACCGGAATAACTACTGAAACTAACATAACCCTCCACACATCTAAATATTTAGGCGATTCTATTTTATAAATTGACTTTATCCTTGCGATTAAATAAACTCTTTTTAATAATATTTCAAGGTGGGTTTTTATGCTTGGCGGTTATGCTTTTTTAGTTGTTATCTTTGTTGTGATTGCATTTATAACATTTCTGATGTTACTAAGCAGGTATAAGGTGATTCCATCGGATAAAATTATAGTTGTTTTCGGGTTGGTAGGAAAGGGGCGTTCCTCAGTCTGCCAGCATGGGGGAGCGCGTTTTATCCTCCCGCTGGTTCAGAGCCACCAATTTTTAGACCTTACCCCTATGACTATAGAGATTAACCTTGAAAACGCTCTTTCTAAGCAGAATATCCGTGTAAGCGTTCCGTCTAGGTTTACTATTGGAATCTCTACCGACCCGCATATAATGCAGGCTGCAGCAGAGCGGCTTTTAAGTATGGGGCAGATGGATAGAGAAGAGAATGCAAGAGACATCATCTTCGGACAGCTGCGGGCAACTATAGCCACCATGAATATAGAGGAGATAAACTCTGATAGAGAAGCGTTTGAAGAGAAGATCCAAGAAAATGTCGAAGTAGAGCTCAGAAAGATAGGTCTTAGACTTATAAATGTTAATATAACCGATATATCTGATGAGAGCGGTTATATAGACGCACTAGGGCAGAAAGCAGCCAGCGAGGCGATAAACCGAGCTAAGGTGGAAGTTGCAGAGCAGAACCGCGAAGGCGCAATAGGAGAGGCTGAAGCAAAACGTGAAGAGCGGATAAGGGTTGCTAAAGCGAACGCCGCCGCTATAGAGGGCGAAAACCATGCTAAAGTGAGCGTTGCTCAATCCGATGCCGCTAGAGAGGAAGCTGTAGCAGAATCAGCCCGTAAGATAAAGGCAGCGCAGCTAGTTCAAGATGCTAAGGCGTTAGAAGAAGGGTATGAAAGCGAACGAAAAGCTGAACTCACCCGTAAGGCGAAGGAAGAGGCGTCTATGCAGGCAAATATCATCGTCCCTGCCGAAATTGCTAAACAGCAAGCGCTGATAAACGCCGATGCCGAGGCAGCGCGCGTTAAAATTTTAGCGCAAGGGGAGGCTTCTCGGATAAAGATAATGGCTGAAGGAGAAGCTGAAAAGATTAAGACTCTTTCAGAGGCAGACGCCATCCGTCTAGCTAAGCAGGGGGAAGGGCACGGTAAAGAGATAGAGCTTGAAATGCTAGGCAGAGCTGAAGGCGGCAAGATGCTCCTCTTAAAGCAAGCAGAAGGGTTGAAGAGTGTTATTGCAAGCACAGGGGGAGATCCAAACAGTGCGGCGATGCTTATGATAGTTGATAAACTCCCCGCACTTGTGGCATCGCAGGTTGAAGCTGTGAAAAACCTAAAAATAGATAAGATCACCGTTTGGGACAGCGGGCGGGATGCGGATGGGCGTTCATCTACCACAAACTTCATCTCAACTTTAGTGACAAGCCTCCCCCCTTTGCAAGACCTCCTCACTTCAGCGGGGATAAACCTCCCCCGACTGTTAGAGAGCGGGAAAGATAAACCAAAATAGGAGTGAGAATATCGCTGAAGGCGAAAATTTCATGGGGGAGGGTGCTAATACTCCCTTCCCCCTATCGCAAACTAAAGCAGTTATCTTTGATAACCGAGCTCTTATTGGGCGAAATAAAAGCAGTTTTGGGTTTTGCAACGGCTATCAATCATATTCAGGATACGACCGCTATATTGAGGGATTGAATTAGTATTGTAATTAAATAGTTGACTGTTATGAGCAAAAATATATTCCATCAATTTTTCAACAATCAACGATTCTGTTGAACTATGATCCTTGGATGGACAATGATATATATTACCCTCCCGCTCCGCACGCTTGCTTTGGATATACCCCTTGTAAAACACTACTTGCTTTTACAACTGTTTAGATAATTCAATTTTGGAAAAAGTAAAGTCATTAAAATCCTTGTTAAATCTAGCACCCACGGCAGGACTTGAACCTGCGGCCTCCGGATTAGGAATACTAAAATCTGTTATAAATTCATGCTAATTTTATAGGTAGTTACAGCGGTTAGAAAATGTTGGATATAATAACTTAACAAGCCTTGCTCTTAAAAATGAAAACGGAGATGATCATGACATCTGCTATCCAAGATATGGCTAAAATTGCCAGCGTACGCAACTTATGGAATCGGGTATTAATAAGCATCTAACCTATAAAGTGGGATTTATGTTAGAATAGGTTAAAATTTACAGAATTTACCATATAGCCTCTTCAGCAGTAGCTTCTATCTGTCCTGTTTCTACATTAATCAGAGTAGCAATAGCGTCACATGTATTAATATTAGGATATTTAAGGCAATTAACGTTAACCATATAATTCGCACCAACCAATCTACCTAACTGAATATTGTCAGCCATATTTGTCATGGTCATATTAAACCGATGTTCTTTTAAGATCAGATCTATTTGACTTCTTTCGATTATTTTGATTTCTAATAACTCACTGGATATAACAGATATAAAGCGAAATCTACGATCTTCCGCTTCTGATTGTGGTAGATCGGTATTAAACGGCAACACAACGATCTTTGGACTTTTCTTGTAAACACCTGTAAAATAAAATAATTTTGTTACTAAGTCAACATAAGAGATATTTCTGTTTACAACACGGTCATTCACATATACAAAAGTCTGCCCTTCTCTGGTACTATTATATTCTCTATATAAATAATAGTACCTAGTTGTATTCGTCATGGGATTAAAATAGCTACTACTCTTGATGGGCGTACCCCAATCTTTTTCCACAGTTTCGCGAGATGTACCATCATCCCAAAATCTTCTCGATGTGTCATACATCATCGGCGCACAGCCGGTATTAAGAACAACAGACAATAGCAATATCAAAATAGTCATAATTCTAATTAGTTTTTTCATCTAGCTTTCTCCTACCTTTAATATTTATGCAATCTTATGGGCCATTTGACAGACCTTTTGCTGTTAATCTGGTCTTACTAGCATATTAAGAGCTC
>JAISNW010000035.1 GCA_031276055.1 Deferribacteraceae bacterium
TAAATTAGCGTAATTGATTTATTTTCATCTATAGCGAATTTTCAGTTGATGATTTAGACTACCCCGTCCGCATTTCTTGCAACAGTTCGCAAGCTCACTATTGCAAGGCGTCCACCCCTTGCACTTAAAACCCCGCTTTTTTATGCAAGCATAAAAAATGCGAGGGTGAAGGGGAATTTTCGGAAGGGGAATTTCGGGGCCACCCTTGCACTCTTAAATTCCCCTTTACCCTTTCGCCTTTTATGCCTGCATAAAAGAGAAAGGCATTAAGTAAAGGGGTGGCTGCCTTCCGATAACGAACCTGTGAGTTGTCGGAAGAATTGCAGACGGGGTAATTATAAATCGCAAACTGTTGCCCACGCGACCGCTGAAAATAAATTAGCGGGCGGATTAATTGGAAGAGTAAAAGAGCAAGATATAATACAATTTACATTTGGGATATTTTAACCGCAATTTATTTTCATCGGCAAAATCATCAACCTACAGATCAGCATAATTGGAAGATTTATTGGACAGGCTATTCCCACTTTAACGGAGTTCTATTTAGATAGCCGATATTACCATAAGTGTTCAAGAGGTTCATCTCCTCTTGAAAGATAGGATCATATATCTGGTTGACCGTTTCAGTGCTTATATACCCCAAAACATAATAGATATTATCTTTAGAGAGCCATAGATCTGATTGAACAACGTATTCGGCAGCCAATTGCGCTGTCCGCCCTCCGACCATCCATAGAAAACGTTTCTTTACCTCATCTGTGGGGAGGTTTTTAACTATCTCTATCTCCAGCATATTTTTCATAACCGCCCGCGCCACATCGTCGCGGATCTTCACCCTACTCTCTTTCAACGCGTCGGCTGCCGACTTCCCTGATTTCACAGCGGAAAATTCCGGCAGATCAGCCGGCCGCATCACCCAATCAGGAATAGCGCTGCCCGGCGCAAAAACGGGGGTTGGAATCTTTTCAAAGAGGGGGGCGGGGGGCGCGGGTTCTGCTGCGGGCGGCGGGGTTGGAAGGGGGAGGGAAACTTGAGGATCGCTGTCTGTAGATGCACTAGATACGTTCGGCGCGTTGCTGCGCGGGGGAGCGGGCGTCTGCGGGGGCTGTGGAGTCTGTGGAGTCTGCGCAGCCTGCGGCGCTTTAACAGCTGCCGTCTGCACTGTAGAAGGGGGCGTAGGTTTAGATGCGGCTGTCAATATCCCCGAAAAACCGCTGCAAGCCTCTTTAGCATTAGGTGGCTTATCTTTTAATAGATAAGAGTTTATTCCGCTAATAAGTCCATTTGCAACTGCTTGACGGAAGAGCTCATTGCCGAAATAATCCAAACTAGGGGAGATAAAACCCACAGCATCGTTTAATATAACTATCCGCCCGACCTCTCTTCTCTGTTTAATATTATAAAATTTTATACTATCTTTTGAAAAATTAAGGGCGCTGCCGTTAGGGAGTAAGAGAGATTTTCCATCTGTATTGTCAGAGTAAATAGCTCTCATGGCAGGGTAAGAGAATACTGAATACCTTCCGCCGCCGTCAACATGGAGATAATCGCCGTTTTTTGATATTTCGACATTCATAGCAGCGAGCGTTGATATACGCGTAAATATACTCTTATCGGGATTATAGCGGATAACCCCATCGCCTACCGCCAAAAAGACGCCATCAGCACCCTCTGATATTGCATAGATAGGGTAATCAAGGGAGAAAGAGTTTAAGCGCCTCCCTTGAAAGCTGACCTTTTCTAAATCTCCGTCAAAGCTCGCTGTGTAAATACTTCCATCTGTTTGGTCAACTAAGAGATCGCTGATATTTTTTGAGCTTATACTCCAGATAATAGAAGGTGTTTTTGAATTGGACAACAATATTAATGAGTTATCAGACCAAGCCAGAATGTGCTCCCCTGATTGCAATATAGCTCTCAGAGGTTCATTAGGGGCAGCTTCGATGGCTGCAAGCTCTTTGCCGTCAAGGATGCTTATCTTCTTTAAGCTGTTTCCAACCGCCGCCCAGATTGCACCAATATCGTTTATATCCGCTGCAATCGCTTTAAGGGGCGCGTCCAGAGTAAACCTTCTAACCGTTGTGCACGTTATAGGGGAGACGATAAATAGCTTGCCCGCGCTCTCGGTATTGACAGATACCGCTAAAGAACCGTCAGCTAACGGCGCGACGCTTGAGATTGCGCCGCCGAACTCTGAACTGTTATCCTGTGCAAAAGGTGCAGAGCTTATAAGAGAGAAGATAAAGATGATGATGCATATATAAACTTTGTGCTGAAAACCACTTGATCCCACTTTAAGCCCTCATTATCTCGTCAAGCTATTCTAATAAAAAATAGTCATGATAACAAGGCAAATATTGAACGATTTACAGCTGATTTTTTCAATAAATAACAAACTATGTTTTTACTATATATTTCCCCTATATTTAATGGTTTAACTGTATTTTATTATCTCTATATAAAAATTTATTTTTATCTATAAGAAAAAATATTGCAAAAAATAGAAAATTGTTATAAAGTAGAAGAAAGAGATCGTGATGCCCTTAGAACAGGAGGTGTATTATGTCGCTTTATCTAATTATTGCAGCAGCTGCCTTTATCTTTCTTGTTGTTGGGATAGTTTCTTACAGAAATAGTAGATGTCCGCATTGCGGAACGCACAACCTAAAATTTAAGTCTGCTAGGATAATAAAAGAGACTCCCGTGGCGTTGGTTCATGATGCAGGGAACGCCTTTACCCTTTACGGCAACAAGATTGAGGTTGAAACAACATTGCGCTGCACGATGTGCAATTTTGAAACGAGCTACCGTTCAGAAAAGGTTGAATAGCGAAGAGTTTATATCTGATAATCCCAGAATTCATTCTGATCAAACTCAACGGATTCACCGTGCGTGTGCATAAACTGTAGTTCGGGGTTTCTTATGCTTACCTTTGTGTTTTTCGGCACGCTCTTCATTATAAAAGCATTAGAACCTATTACAGCGCCTTCGCCTATCACAGTTGCACCGCCGAAGATGGAGCAGCCTGAATATATGGTCACATTGTCCTCAATGGTGGGGTGGCGTTTCTGATTTTTCAGCGTCTGCCCGCCCCTTGTGGAGAGAGCGCCGAGTGTGACGCCTTGGTAAATTTTCACATGGTTGCCTATAACGGTGGTTTCTCCTATGACTATCCCTGTGCCGTGATCGATAAAGAAGTGGCGCCCAATGGTTGCGCCAGGGTGTATATCTATTCCAGTTAGGCTGTGGGCGTGCTCGGTCATCATTCTAGGGATTAACGGAACCCCCAATAGATAGAGTTCGTGCGCTAAACGGCTTACCATTATAGCGTATATGCCCGGATAGGAGAGGATGATGTCATCTTTGCTGAATGCAGCAGGGTCTCCGTCAAAGAAGCTTTCTATATCAGTCGCCAATATCTCGCGAAGTTTAGGCAGCCTTGAAAGGAAGTCAAAGGCGATCCTTTCAGCCCTTACGGGGATGCTTTCTTCATTTTCAGCCGAATACTGCAAAGAGCGCCCTATCTGCTTTTTTAGATTATATAGGAGGTTTTCAATCAGATTTCCTACATAATACTCGATGGACTCGTTTTGAAGGCGGATATTGCCGAAAAAACCTGCAAAGATGACGCTTTGCAGATTCCCCAATATATCTGCCACAACAGCGGGGCTGATATGCTTTTTCCCATCGATCCTGATTAAGCCGTCAACATCGCGATAGCTCTGGACAAGGGAGTTTACAAGCCGCTTCATCTCCCCTTTTGTTTCATCTTTTGCTCTATTTGGCATAATACACCTATTAACAGCGCTTACCGTGTTAATTCCAGCAGAACCCTCTTTAAGTACGCCGCCTCATCAAATGTGTTGTAAAACGCTATAGATGCGCGGACAGCACCCTCAAGCCCAAACCTGCGCAAGATCGGCTGAGCGCAGTGATGCCCTGCTCGAACGGCGATTCCCGCTTGGCTTAGATGCTTTCCCACCTCAGCATTGTCATGCCCTGCTAAAACAAAGGAGAGGATGCTCGCCTTATTTGCCGCTGTGCCTATTAATCTAAGCCCATTGATAGAACGGAGCTGTTCTGCTGCATATTGCAAAAGCTCCTGCTCATAGGCGGCGATCCGCTCGATACCGATGTTTGACACATAATCAAGAGCTGCTGCAAGCCCTACTGCATCTGCAATATTTCCGGTTCCTGCCTCAAATTTGGCGGGCGCTTTCTGATATATTGTGCGTTCAAAAGTTACATCCGCAATCATATTCCCGCCGCCCTGATACACCTTTGCAGCCTCTAAAAGCTCACTCTTGCCGTAGAGCGCGCCTATACCGGTCGGTGCAAATATCTTATGCCCCGAAAAGACAAAAAAGTCCGCATCTAAAGCGGTGGCATTTAATGGGATATGAGAAACAGATTGCGCCCCGTCCACTAAAACTTTCACCCCGTATCCGTGGGCTATCGCTATAAGCTCTTCTAGCGGGGTAATTGTGCCTAGTGCGTTTGAAACATGGGTGAATGCGGCAAATTTGGTGCGGGGGGTGAATAGCCTGTCATATTCTGAAAGGATAATCTGCCCACTATCATCTACAGGCGCCGCCTTTACCACCGCACCCGCCTCTTCAGCTATAATCTGCCAAGGCACAATATTTGCGTGGTGTTCAAGGTAGGTTAAGACAATCTCATCCCCTCTATTTAAGAGCGGTTTTACAAAGCTATGGGCAACAAGGTTTATCCCTTCTGTAGTTCCGCGAACAAAGACGATATTATCCTTACTTTTAGCGCCTAAAAAACGGGCGGTCTTCTCCCTAGCGAGCTCAAACGCATCTGTTGCTCTAGCTGCAAGGGTGTGCGCCCCTCTATGAACGTTGGAGTTTTCATGCTCGTAAAAATATTTCAGCCGCTCAATAACCTGCCTCGGTTTCTGGGTGGTAGCGGCGTTGTCAAACCATACCAGCTGTTTGCCGTCTACCTTTTCAGAGAGGATGGGAAAATCCCTCCTTATCTCTTGAACAGGGAGTTTTACCGATCCCGCAGGAATTTTAGCGCTCTCATATCCCAACGTTGAAGGCAGAAGTATAGGGGAATAGGCGGGCGGTTCCTCTTTTGGAGAAAACTCAGGGAAGTAAGCCGCCGCAAAGCGGGCTATATCGGCTTCCTCAGGGAGCCCGTAATCTTTGGGAGATAGGAAACTATCTCGGATCGTTGTAGGCATAGTAATCACCGACTTCAACATCTTCCAAGACCGCTATGGCGTCATCAGCTAGGATAGCCGCCGAGCAGTATATAGATAAGAGGTATGAGGCTACGCCGTTATCGTCAACACCGCGAAAACGCACTGCTAGACCGCGGGATTGATCTCCTGGAAGCCCTGTCTGATAAAGCCCTATGACGCCCCGCTTGTGCTCTCCTGTTCTTACCAATAGTATATTGGTCTTCCCCTTCTGCCCTTTAGGGTTTTTTAAGCCGTCAACAAAGAGTTTATCGGTTGGAATTAGGGGGATGCCGCGCCATAATATGAACGTTCCGCCTGCTATATCGGCTGTAGTGGGAGGAACGCCGCGACGTGTGCACTCCCTTTCAAAGGCGGCTATCGCCCTAGGGTGCGCTAGGAAAAATGAAGGCTCTTTCCAAACCTTTGTTATAAGCTCATCTAAATCATCCGGCATAGGTGAACCGCAACGAGCTTTAATATGTTGAGATGGTGCGATATTTTTTAGCAAGCCGTAATCATCATTATTTATAATCTGGCTCTCTTGACGTTCTCGCAAACTCTCTATAGCAAGAGAGAGCTGCTCGGCGCTCTGATCAAAAGGTGCGCTGTAAACATCCGCAATCTTCGAATCAATATTGATTATAGTTGCAATAGAGTTAAGTTGATACTCCCTCGGCTTTGTCTGATACTCCAGATAGCCTTGTGGGATATTCTGGTTTTTAGGGTCTTGTGTGCATAAAACATCGAGAGGGGTTTCCCCTTCCACAACTCTGTTGACCCTGTAAATCCCAGCCTCAAGCCCCTTAAACTCCAAAAGGCGGGTAAGCCACCTAGGTGTAAGCGCCCCAAACTGCGGAGCTGTTTTTGTAACATTAGCAAGCTGATACGCTGCCTCGCGCCCTAGCGCATTGATTTTGTGCTGCTCAGACATAGACTATCTCCTTCATAAATAATATTTATAACCTCAATTAAATAATTCAATACACAGGCAGTGAGGGATCGATATCTCTTGCCCAAGCGTTTACCCCATCTTGCAGGTTAAAAAGCCGCCCTGAATACCCTGCCTCCCTTAAAGCTCTGATTGCAAATATACTGCGCTGCCCGATCTTGCAGATGAATACGGTGTCTTTGCTCTCGTCAAGCTCATCTTTGCGGCGTGAAATCTGCCCTAAAGGGATAGGGAAAGATTTTGGAAATCTGAATATAACTTGCTCATGGGGCTCTCTGATGTCAACTATCTGAAGCTCATCCCCCGCATCAAGCCTCGCTTTAAGCTCTTTGGCGGTGATAACGTCTATCGGGGCTTCATCTTTCGGCTTTAGCCCGCAAAATTCCTCATAGTCTATCAGAGAGTGTATTGTTGGATTCTCCCCGCAAATAGGGCAGTTAGGGTTCTTATTTAACTTTAACTCCCTAAACTTCATATTCCACGCGTCAAACAGCAAGAGACGCCCTACTAACATGCCTGTTCCGCCTATTATAAGTTTAATAACTTCCCCCGCCTGAATCGTGCCGATAATGCCGGGCAAAACCCCAATAACCCCGCTCTCCCCGCAAGAGGGAACTAACCCAGGAGGAGGAGGCGCCGCAAAGAGGCAGCGGTAGCAAGCTCCGCCCTGTTTTGCATAAAATACGCTTGCCTGCCCTTCAAATTGAAGGATAGAGCCGTAAACATTCGGTTTTCCCAGCATAACGCAGGCATCGTTTATAAGGTAGCGGGCGGGGAAATTGTCAGTGCCGTCAGCAACAATATCATAATCTTCTATGATGGAAAGGGCGTTTGCGCTTGTGAGCTTTGCGTTATGGGTTATAACGTTGACGTGGGGGTTGATGGCGAGAATCTTATCTCTAGCGGATGCAACCTTAGGTCTATCTACATCTTTAACTGTATGTATAATCTGCCTCTGGAGGTTAGATTCCTCTACAAAGTCAAAATCCAACACCCCTATAGTGCCTACCCCCGCCGCCGCTAAATAGAGAGCCAGGGGGGCTCCCAGCCCCCCTGTGCCTGCAATCAGCACCTTTGCTGCTTTTAAGCGCTGCTGCCCTTCTAACCCCACTTCCGCAAGGATAAGGTGGCGGCTGTAGCGTGTGAACTCTTCCTTTGTCAGCTCTTCTAGCCTTTCGTTAGGAATAACGCTCATAATAAATTAGGCTTTGCCTCCTGCTATAGCGGGAACTATCATAATGCTGTCGCCGTTATTAACTTTTAGATCAAGCCCTCCGAGGCTGTTTATATTGTTTTCGCCTAAATATATATTTATGTAAGAGCGCAAGAGCCCGCTCTCTTCATAGATATGCGTCCTAACATCAGGGTATCTCTCCACTAGTAGAGCTAAAGCCTCGCCCACTGTGGATGCATCTAATATTATAGCCGATTTTCTCTCGGTAAAATT